>JBEKAD010000190.1:0-8423 GCA_050018435.1 Terriglobia bacterium | reverse complement strand
GTCCAGGCCGCGCCAAAACCGCGTCTTGGCGTCATTCGCGGGTGGCGTAGCGCCGACCTTTAGGTCGGCAGGTGCCGGCGTGGCGCCGACCTTTAGGTCGGCACCTGCCGGGCTAAAGCCCGGCGCTACGCTGTGCAAAGTGAGGCCGTATGAAATCAAAATATGAAACCTTCGACCGTTCGCAACTGCTGATCAAGCCCTTGAGCGAGCGGAAGCACGACATGAATCTCGATTACATCTTAAAGCTCGATGAGCCGGCGCCCGAATTCTCTCATCCGCAGTTGCCGGGGGTCGCGCAACGGCTGATGGCGGCCCGGGACAGAGGCGCGGCCCGCATCCTGATGATGGGAGCGCACGTCATCAAAGCCGGCGCCAGCCGCTACGTGATCGACCTCATCGAGCGCGGCTACCTTACGCATGTCGCCATGAATGGCGCGGGCTCGATTCACGATTACGAGCTGGCGCGCATCGGCGCCTCCACGGAAAGCGTGGCGCGTTACATCCGCAGCGGTGAATTCGGTCTCTGGCGCGAAACCGGTGATTTGAATGAAATCATTCGCGAAGCCGCAGAGCTCTCGCTGGGCCTGGGCGAAAATGTGGGGCGGCGGATTGAGGAAAGCTCCTTCCCTCACAAGGACCTCAGCATTTTCGCCGCAGCCTACCGCCGTTCGGTGCCGGCCACGGTGCACGTGGGGATTGGCTACGACATCATCCACGAGCACCCGAACTGCGACGGCCAGGCGCTGGGCGCCGCCAGTTACCACGATTTCCTGATTTTCACCAAAACCATGGAAAAGCTGGAGGGCGGCATCATGCTAAACTTCGGGTCCGCTATCATGGGTCCGGAGGTTTATCTGAAGGCGCTTTCCATGGTCCGTAACGTGGCGCACCAGCAGGGACGAGTCATCAAGAATTTCACCACTGCCGTGTTCGACCTGGTGCCGATTCAAGGGGACATTCACCACGAATTGCCCAAGACCGACCCCGGATATTATTTCCGTCCCCACAAAACGATCCTGGTAAGGACCGTGGCCGATGGGGGAGAGAGTTTTTATTTTTGTGGAGATCATCGCGCGACCGTGGCTGCCTTGCGGCGCGCCCTATTGGAGCTGCAACTATGACCATTCCTGAAATTCTCGACGGTATTAAGAAACAGCGGGCCCTGGTAGTGGGAGACATCTGCTTGGACCGCTGGTGCACTTACGATCCCGCCACCTCGGAGCCCTCGGCTGAAACCGGCATCCCGCGCCTGGGAATCGTGGCCTCGGAAGTCACGCCCGGAGGCGGCGGAACGGTGGCCAATAATCTCGCCGCGTTGGGACCGGCAAAGGTCGCGGTGCTGGGAGTTCGCGGCGACGATGGGTTTGGGTTCGAGTTGGACCGTGCTTTGACGGAGCGCGGTATCGACACCAGCCTCATGGTGGGGGTCCGGCAATGGCAAACTTTCACCTACACGAAGCTTTTGAACAGTCAAACCGGCATCGAGGACCAACCGCGAGCAGACTTCATCAACACCAAGCCGCTCCCCGCGGAAGCGGAACAAAGAATCCTGGCGAACCTTTCCTCCGCCATGGAAGGATTTGACGCCGTGCTGGTGGCCGACCAGGCAGAGACCTCGGCAGGCGGAGTCGTAACGCCGGCCGTGCGCGAGGCGCTCATCGCCTTGGCCGCCAAGTATCCGGAGAAAATCTTTCTGGCGGATTCGCGCCGGCGCCTGCACCTGTTCCGCAACTTGATGGTTAAGCCGAACCACAGCGAGGCGGAGGCCGCGTGCAAGGCGCTGTTCGGGAGCGTGGACTTCAAGCGGCTGCGCGAAAGCTTGGGAGCGAAGGCGCTCTTTTTGACGCATGGCCCCAAGGGCGCGCTGGTCTTCGAAGAAGGGAAAGAAACTTGGTCCAAGCCGCGGCCGGTGGAAAAACCCGTGGACATCTGCGGGGCCGGCGATAGCTTTGCCGCGGGAACAGCGCTGACCATGGCCGTAACCCGCGACCCCGTGGAGGCCGCGAGCTTCGGCAATATCGTGGCCTCGATTACGGTCATGAAAAAAGGGACGGGCACGGCATCACCCCAGGAAATCCTGGCGGCCGTGGCAGAGGATTGAACCGCGGGCGGGCGCAGACCCCAAGAAAGTGGACTGCGCCAGTGGACTAGAACTCCAATATGGGCGCTCCCCATCATGATGTCGAACGAAGAGAGATGCCAATGTCAGAAGCCCCGAAGGGTCCAACTGTGAAGTCGCGGCGACGGCTCTCGCGCATGCTCGTGCTTGCAATTGTGGTCATAACAGTAGGCTCAGCGGCGACGTTTGAAGCTATACGCGCATATCAGATTTGGTCAGCCAGCGAGCGACTGCCAGCCGAATTGCCCAAGCCGCCGCAGCTTCCGGCGGAGGAACCACCGGAACCACCGGACCCTATCCACCTGAATACAATTCCCATGCGGGCGGTGGACAAGCGCCATCTGCTTGACGGAGACTTCAAGATTGTGGTGCGAATGAGTGACCTCACCGAAAGCTGTAGGGACATCTTTGATTCATCCTTCTTCAGGTTCTCGGGATCGTCCGCGTCCAAAGAACTCGTCAAATTGGCGGACCCTGGGCAAGACTTTGAAGCTACCGACAGCATTCGAGGAGGATTACCTTTTCGGCGATTGGTGTTCGCAGGGGTTGGGCTAAAAATGTGTTTTGTTTACTATGAGATGGGGGGTCACAATTACCCGCCTACCAGTTGCCTAGCCGTTATGGATTACGGCCAAAAAAAGGCTATCTGGGTTGGAGAATCTGGGGACGAGGTTAGAAGTCTCAGAGCACTGCGTTCGATTCTTGCAGGGGGATATTTCCACGACACTTACGGCCCAGTCTGCTGATGAGGAGCTTCGACTGTAATTGCTCGTTCGAGTGGCAAAGGATTAAAAGGGGAATTCAAAATGGACAACTTCTCAATCACAAAGAAAAAGGTAGAAGGCCACACGACTTATCATTTGCGAGACCGCAAACAGAAGATGGATTTTGGCCTCGTCCCTGACATCGGCAACTGGGGTTACAGCCTCAAGGCCAACGGGAAAGAGGTTTTCTACGCGCCTGTTTCGCTCGAGCAATACATCAAGGATCGCGGCCTGGGTAGCGGCAATCCGCTGATGGCTCCCTTCGCCAACCGGATTGATCGGGACTATTACTATTTCGAAGGCAAGAAATATCTTCTGAATGGCGATCTGGGAAACTTCCTGCGCACTTCCCCTACCAACTTTCCCATTCACGGCCTGCTCTCATACGATAAGCGGTGGGAAGTGGCCAAGACGAGCGCCTCAGACTCCACCGGCGCGGCGATTACTTCGCGAATGGACTTCTACAAATATCCCGACCTGATGGCGCAGTTTCCCTTCGCGCACATTCACGAGGTTACATACCGGCTAAAAGGAGGAAAACTGGAGTGTGCGACGAAGATTACCAATGTCGGTAATTCCAATATGCCCATCCACTTCGGCTACCACCCGTATTTTGTGCCGGACGGGCCCCGCGAGCAGTGGACGCTCCATGTGGCCGCGAACCAGCATTGGATCGTGCCGCCGGAATTGATTCCTACCGGCGAGCTGGAACTCGCTGAGAAGTATCTGCCCGGCTGCACGGGGACGCTGACTTTGGGCAACACTTTCATCGACGCGGGATTCACAGACCTTGCACGGGATAAGGATGGACTGGCGCGCTTCTGGGTTGCCGGCGCCACCCGCAAGGTGGAAGTTGCATTCGGCCCGGAATTCACGACCGCCGTTTGCTATGCTCCCCTCAATTGGCAATACGTCTGCATCGAGCCCCAGACAGGGCCGACCAACGCTTTCAATCTGAAACACGAAGGGAAAATCCCGAGCTTGCGCATCCTCGCACCGGGGAAGACCTTCCAGGGGTCGTACTGGTTTATTCCCACGGGGTACTGAAGCTGTGAAAAAATAAACAATCTCACGCCAAGACGCCAACCGGATTGCGCAGAGCGCAGCTCTGCGTTTTAGCGCGGGAGATGGACGCCCATCGCAGAGCTGCGCTCTGCGCAATCCAGCTTCTCCTTCCAATGCAGGGGCCGCCCTCGTGGTCACCCCGGGCAGGCACAAGGCCTGCCCCTACGAACTCATTTGGCGAAGAGTTCCATTTCCGTGATCTGCGAGATGATGTGGCCGATCAGAATGTGGGATTCCTGAATACGCGGCGTCTGATCCGAGGGCACGCACAGGCAGTAGCGTGAGACCTCCTGCAACATGCTTCCGAATTTTCCGGTTAAAGCCACGGTGACCAATCCCTTGGCCTTTGCCGCAGCCAGCGCCTTCAGAACGTTGGGGGACTTTCCGCTCGTAGAGATTCCCACAGCCACGTCGCCGGCTGCGCCCAAAGCTTCAATTTGCCGGGAAAAGACATTCTCGTAAGCGTAATCATTGCCGATTCCCGTGAGCGCGGAAGTGTTCACGGTTAGGGCGAGCGCCGGCAGCGGGGTGCGCTCCATCTGGAATCTTCCCACGAACTCCGCGGCAATGTGCTGCGCGTCGGCGGCGCTGCCCCCATTACCAAATAAGAGGATCTTGTGCCCGTGGCTCAACGCCGAGACGAACTCCTTGACCACATCTGCGATTTGCCGGAGCAGATTTGGGTCCTCAAGCAGCGCTTGCTTGACCTTGATACTTTCTTGGATTGAAGTCGCGATTAGGGCGTCTGCGCCAGAACTCATTTTAGAACCTCCGCAAGGATGAGTGAAATCAGAGCTCTTCAACCGCACGAGGGTGGATTCCCATTCCACGGAAGCGGCCTCGAACGTTAATGGTAACACAAAGGCCAGCAGCTTCTCCGCGTCACTCATGCTTCAACTCGTGCTTCAAAGTGGGAAAAACGTTTCACTGCTATCATCCTGAGAATCGATAGCCAAAAGATGGCTATCAGTGACGCCAGAAACATATGCCGAAAGACAAAAAACAGGGATGGTGGGAAGGTGGCAGGCCCCGGCAGGGACCAACCGTGAGTAGCCGCAGGTTTCAACCTGCGGACAGCAAAGCCCAACCACCCTCCCCCCACAACCCCAACGGGGTTGGACCGAGGAAAGTTCGGCCCCTCCAGGGCCGGGCATATTCCTCGGGTTCCCTTCCCGTAGGTTTCACCTACGGCTACTCACGTTATCCCGCTTCGCGGGACTCGCCGCGGCGACCTCCTCAGAATGACGGCGCCTACGAGTTTTCCGCAACCGGTTCAATCCCGTGATTGCATGTAAAGGCATTCAGTCGTACATTATCGGGCGACGGATGAAGAAAATCTCCGTTGCATCAATCCCGCATCCTCGTCCGGCAAGCCCGAGGGGAGCAGGCTGGTGAAGGATGCCCAAATGGAGGTCTCTGTGTTCAGGTTCCGTTCTTACGGTTACATACTTATGATCGCAGGAGTTCTGGTCTGCTTGACCGCAGGCATGACCGGGCAAAGCAGGCCCAAAGGGGAAATTGATTTAGTGGGATACGCTCACACGGATCTTTCCTGGCTCTGGCCCCACAGTGAAACGATTCATGAAGTCCTTCCGCTGACTATTAAGAGTGTCTTGAAGATGATACAAGAGCATCCGGGCATGGTTTATGCCATGAGTGCCGCCCAAGCCTATAAATGGACGGAGCGCTACTATCCGGATCTTTTTACGCAAATCTCCAAGAAAATTGCCTCGGGTGAATGGGAGGTTGTGGGCGGATCGTGGACCGAACACAGCACCAACATTCCCAGTGGCGAGTCCCTGGTGCGCCAGCATCTCTACGCGAAGCGATATTTCAAAGAAAAGTTCGGCGTTGACGTCAAGATTGGCTGGCTGCCGGACTCCTTCGGCTTCAACTGGAACTTGCCCCAAATCTACCGCAAGTGCGGGATCGACTATTTCGTAACGCACAAATTTAAACATCAAATCGACCGCAATGACCCACCCGTTCCCTTCCCTTATCACCTCTTTTGGTGGGAGGGACCGGACGGCTCGCGGGTTCTAGCCTTCCACACGGTGGGCAGCTATTCCCAACCGGTCAAGCCCGAGCAGATGCTGGAATACCTGAAAACCCTCGAGGATAAACACAACGTGGATAAGCTCTTAATCCTGTACGGGAAGGGCGATCACGGGGGCGGGCCCATGCCCGATATGATGGACCGCGCGGTGGCGCTGATGCACGACCCCACCTTCCCGACCGTCCGCTTCAGCAAAGCTCTGGATTACTTCCATGAAATCCAAGCGCTCCCGCAGAGCAAGGATTTCCCCGTGGTGGACGATGAACTCTACGTTAAAACCCATCGCGGGACCTTCACAACCGACTCGCAGGTGAAGCGCGACAATCGCCTCTGCGAAGTGCTGCTGATGAACGCGGAGAAATTCTCCTTGCTCGCCTCGCAATTCGGCCAGCCTTATCCCCAGGATCGCCTTCAGGAATTGTGGGAGAAATTGCTCTTCGGACAGGTCCACGACAACATTGATGGGTCTTCCGCTGCGGAAGTTTACCGCGATGCGGCAACCGATTATGGTGACATCAAGTATGCGGGCGGGAAGGTGCTGAACTCGGCTCTCGCCACCATCGCCAAGCATGTGAACACACAGGGCGAGGGGCACGCCGTCCTGATCTTTAACCCCTTGCCGTGGGAGAGAACCGGCATCGTTTCCCTGGATGCAGGATACTTTACCGGGCTCAAACATTTCAAGATTGTCGACGCCGCTGGGCACGATGTGCCTTATCAGATAGAGGACGAAGCCGGGACGGCAAAGGCGCTGTTTTTCGCCGAAAAAGTGCCGGGAATGGGGTACAAGGAGTATCGCGTGGTGGCCAGCGAAGAGCAGCCCGAGTTTTCGACCGACCTCGTGGTCTCCGGCCTCACGTTGGCAAACAGCCAAGTAGAAGTGGTCATTGACCCCGACTCCGGCAACCTGAAGTCATTGAAAAAGAAAGGTATGGATACGAATTTCCTGCGTGAGGACAATCCTGGCGCGGCGCTGGAAGTCTGGGAAGACAAACCGGCCAAAGCCCCGGGCGGCGAGCCGGCGTGGAATATCAATCTTGGGGCGGATAATAAGCTGGATAGAGCGGAGAGTGTCAAGGTGGTCGAAACCGGACCCATCCGCGCCGTCGTACAAGTGAAGAAATCTTTTGGCGATTCGACGTTCGTGGAGAATATCGTTCTTTACAGCCACGCGGATCGCGTAGATTTCGAACTCAGTGTGGACTGGCATGAAAAGTATCGCTTTGCCAAAGTGGCTTTCCCGGTCAATCTGAAAAGTGTCTACGCGACATACGAGATTCCCTACGGCGCCATTCAACGGTTCGATTACACGTTGAAAGAGGACCCGGGCGTTCGGATGACGGCGCCTCCGCGGGCGTGGGAAATCGCCGATCGCACCAAATTTGAAGTGGCAGGGCAACGCTGGGCGGACGTCAGCAACCAGGCCGGGGATTACGGGGTCACGCTGCTCAACGATTCGAAGTATGGATTTTCTTACCAAGAGAATACGCTGCGCATGAGCCTGATCCGCGGTCCGCGCCGCGGGTATCCCTCGATGCCCGACACCTGGTCAGACCAATCGGACGACCCGATCGTGGGCATCCACCACATCAAGTACGCGCTCGTTCCTCATCGCGGCTCCTGGGCGGACGTCAATGCGACGCGACGAGGCGCTGAGTTCAACCAACCACTATTGGCAAAATCCGAGCCCTCCCACACCGGGCAGCTTGCCACTTCCTACAGCGTGCTCGACGTAACCCCCTCGAGCGTCACCGTGGAATCCGTTAAGAAAGCCGAGGACACCAACGAGTACATCGTCCGACTGTGTGAGACCGGGGACAAAGCCTCTACCGCCGTCCTCAACTTCTCGCGCAGTCCACGCACCGCGCGTGAAACCGACATGATGGAATGGGATAAGTTCGTACCTTCGAAATCGTTTGCCATCAAGGGGACAAAAGTCATTGTGCCCGTGAAACCTTTCGAAGTGAAAACCATTCGGGTGGGCTTCTGAAACGGGAATTTCCGGGGCCGGCCCGAGCCGGCCTAGTCGAACGGTCGGAAGGGCGGGGCTTCAGCCCCGCCCTTCCCCTCACTCACTGAAGTGAGGATATATTACTGATAACAGAGGATCATTCCGAACCGCTTTCTCCAAAACCGGGAGAAGTTGTAGAATCTCCCCGAAGGATCCGAACATCCTCCTCCGCTCTCGGCCGTTACTCTGATCTAAATCCATCGCCGGGCAAAGGAAGAAATCATGAACCCCCGAGTATCGCGCAGAAACGTGTTGAAAACCGTGGGCGCGGCGGCCCTGCTGGGCTCGTCGCCTCGTGGGGCAGGCCTGCCGGTCTTGCGCCAGGAGGGTCTGGAAACGCCCAAGATCTGCCTGGAAATCAACGGAAAGCTCGCTGCCGGCTACTTAAACGAAACTGGCATGCGCCGG
>JBEKAD010000189.1:0-8439 GCA_050018435.1 Terriglobia bacterium | reverse complement strand
AGCCAAGAAAAAGAGGTAAGCCTCTTTCGTAAATCTGAAAGGAACTCTCGGGGGTGCAGCGATGCACCCCCAAAGTTTTTTTGGAGAGGAGTTAGAAGCTAGGAGCTAGAAGTAAGAAGGGCGCGGTGACAAGCCACGCAGTTCTTAATTTGAACCCTGATTCCTACCTCGTGGCTTCTGATTTCTAACTCTTGCCTTCCGGATCCTAATTCCCGCGTCCTAGCTTCTAACTTCCAGATTCTAGTTCCTGCCTTCTAACTCCTGACTTCTAGCTCCTGACTTCTAGCTTCTAACTTCTGATCTTTCTCCGGCGCCACCAGCGCGCGCGGTGCTTCATCCACAGGCTCGAGTTCGGTAATTTCCTCGCCCGTTGCCGCTCCCAATTCCCTGAACTTCCGCGCGGACGGCAACACGCGGCTTTCCATCGAACCCACGGCCTTGTTATAGGACTCCACAGCGCGTTGGAGGGACGAGCCGAGAGTTTGGAAGTGGCCGAGGAAGGTTTTCAGGCGGTCGTAAAGCTCTCTGCCCAGCTCACTGATCTGCTTGGCGTTCTGGGTAATCTTTTCCTGCTGCCAGAGGTAAGCGGCCGAGCGCAACAACGCGATGAGCGTCGTAGGGGTTGCCAGCACAACTTTCTTTTGCATTCCATCGTCAATGAGTTGCCGGTCTTGTTCCAAGGCCGCGCTGAAGAAAGATTCTCCGGGCAGGAACAGCACCACCAATTCCAGCTCGGGGCCCACTTGTTCCCAGTACTTGCGTTCCGCGAGCTCATTCATGTGTCCTCGTACCAACTCCCCGTGAGTGGCCAGCGCTTTGGCTCGATCTTCTTCAGATTTCTCCGGATCGACCGCGTCGAGGAAGGCCTGCAAAGGAACCTTGGCGTCGACCACTATACGGCGATTGCCAGGAAGATTCACGATCATGTCCGGCCGCTGCCGTCCTGATTCCGTCGTGATGGTTTCCTGTTCCGAGAAGTCACAATGCTCCGACATTCCGGCCAGCTCCACGACTCGGCGCAAGGTTAACTCCCCCCACCGGCCACGAGCTTTCAGAGGTGAACTCAAGGCGCTCGCCAGATGCTTGGTCTCTTCCTCCAAGCGCTTGTTGGCCTGAGCCAGAGTACGCAACTGTTCATCCAGGGTGCCATAAGCCTTTTGCCGGGCCTTTTCCATCTCCAGGATCTGGTGCTCGTATCGACCCAGAGATTCCTTGAGCGGCTCGATCAAGCCATCAATGGCTTTCTGCCGTGTTTCCAAATCGCCCTTGGCTTGCGCCTGCAAAGTTTCAAACTGACTGCGCGCCAGAGCAATGAACGCCTGGTTATTGCTCTTGAGAGCCTCGGCGGAAAGCGCCTGGAAAGTCTCCGTCAGGGTCTTTCTTGCTTCTTCCAACAGTTTCTTCTGCTCTTCCAGATTCGCCTGGGCCTCGCGCAGCTTCGTTTCCGCTGCGACGCGCAGTTCGCCTTCGACCTTCAAGCGCTCTCGCAATTGATTCGAATCTGCGATCGCGATCCTGGCGTTTTCGAGCTCTGTTTGCGCCTTGACCTTCTGCTCGCCCTCTTCCCGGAGTCTTTGGTGAAGTTCACCGAGCTCCCGCTCGCGATCATCCAGGGAGGCTTGGAGCGTGCCGACCCGCACGCGGACCTCCTGGAGCGTACCTTCCGCGGCCTTCACGCGACCTTCGGCATCCACCTGGGATTTGACCAGTTCCGTCCGGGTACGGGCCGCGGCCAGCAGCCAGCCGATCACAGCGCCTAACACCACACTCAGCAAGACCAGCAGGATCGTATTCATAAGGACTACCTCGATTTTCCGGGGAAAATGATAACTGAAATTCTGCTCCTATTGTCCGTGGTCCGTAGTCCGTTGTCAGTTGTTCCTCTACGGGTGGACAACGGGCGACGGACAACTGACAACGGACAATCTAAAAGGTTTCCTCGTGCGCCGGGCAAATTAGCACGTAATCGCAATACTTGCAGGCAAAGCCTGGCGTGGGTGGAAACAACTGTTGCCGGATTTGCGCGGCCACTTCGCGAATCTCGCTGATTACCAAATCCAGGTCCTTGGGTGTGCGCACGGTGCGCACCGGTTCATTATTCGTCAGGCTATAAAATGTAAGCCTCGTGGGGTTGAGATGCATCTCGTCGCGCGCCGCCAAGGCATAGACAGAGAGCTGAAGGCTCTTGTCCGCGTCTTTCTGGGAAGGCGGTCGGCCGGTCTTGTAATCCACCAGCTCCACGGAATGGTCCGGGAGCGGATTAATCTGGTCGATGCGCCCTTCCAGGACCACGTCGCCCAGGTCGAGTGCGAAGTGCGCCTCTGCGGCGAGGGGAAGAATCGTGACGGTTTCGTGCCGACTCACGAAAACGCGCAATTGCTCGAGCCCCGCCTTCTTGTAAGCCTGTTCCTGGTAATCATCCTCGAAGCCAGCGCCTTTCCAGATCTGCTCGAAGTGCGCCTGGAGTTGTTCGAATTTCACCGGGCCTTGCCCCCGCAGCTCGAAGTAGCGGCGCGCACACTGGTGCATGATGTTGCCGAAAGTCAGCGCCGGCTGCGGCCCCGTCGGAATCTTCAAATAATGACTGAATATGAACTTCTGTGGGCAGATATTATACGTCTCGAGGGCCGAGGCGCTGAGCTGAAGCTTTTCCTCCGGCCTGATAACCGGTGCGCGGCTGGCCCACTCGGCGATGGGTGGATAGATTCCGGGCGCGCCCGTCGCATCGCCAAACAAGCTGCCCTGCGGTTTTGGGGCGGGAGGGCGCTCGTGCGGCACGGCCTCGGCCCGCGGCGCTTCAGCAGCCTCCGGGGGAGC
The DNA here is from genome assembly GCA_050018435.1 of Terriglobia bacterium. Lineage (GTDB taxonomy): Bacteria > Acidobacteriota > Terriglobia > UBA7540 > UBA7540 > Bog-366. Next base: position 5,622 of record JBEKAD010000189.1, on the reverse strand, counting down.
CTCGGGAACCTGTATGCGCTCGAGGTCGCGCGCTTCCACCGTGGGGTTGGAGGTCAGATCGCTGATGAAAACCGAAGCTTTCTTTCCCGGCTTCGCGACGCTTGAAACGTACAGCCGGTCTTCCGCGCGTGTCAGCCCGACATAAAGCAGCCGCCGCTCTTCTTGTTCGTGAATGTTGGCGGGCGGCGGAGGGCCCTTGCGCAGGGCCTCAGGAAACTCGATGACGGGTTTCTGCTCGCTATGGGGAAAGCGCCGCGGTGCGACACTTAAGATGAATACCACGGGAAACTCCAGGCCCTTGGCGGCGTGTACGGACATCATTTGCACGGCGGTCTTGCTGTTTTGGGGCTCGGGCGCTTCGATGGCTCCGCCGGCCTCGCGGAAATAGTCAAAGTACTCCAGGAAGGCATCGAGCTTCCAAGATTCGCTTTTGCCTTCCCATTTCTCCAGGAATTTCCGGAAGGCTTCCACATACGCGCCGTCGGGATCCTGCGGCAGGAAGCTCAGTTCCAGCCGGCCGATCAACCGTTGGAGCAGCGCCGTCACCGGGGCATGCTCGGCATATTTGTGCAACTCGCCCAGCAGACGGTTCAGTTCCGGCCAGCCGGTGTCCTCCAGGCGGTTCGCGTCTACCGACTTTCGCCACGATTCCAGAACGTCATAGAGCGAGCAGCGGTCGCGCAACGCTTGCTGGCGAGCTTCCAGGGCCAACTCCTCCGGGAAATTCCATCGCGGCGTTAGCAGCACACGCGTCAAGCTGACGTTGTCGCGCGCGGAGTGAATGATATTCAGGTATGCCACCAGGTCGCGCAGGATGATGGTGGAAAGAATCGACAGCCCGCGAATGGCAAAGGGAATCTTCCGCCGGCGAAATTGCTCGACCAACGGATCGCGGTAACTGTGCGCGCGGTAAAGCACGGCGATATCGCCCGGCGGCGTCCCGTGCCGGGTGAGCCGCGCCACCTCGTCCGCAATCCACGCCGCTTCGCTCAGGAAATCAGGAGATTGCAGCAGGTAAACCGGCGCACCCTCTTCCCGGCTCGTCCGCAGTTGCGGCTTCGCCTCGTAACGATCGTTCTTCGCGATCAGCACCTCCGCGGCGCGCAGGATGCGTTGGGTAGAGCGGAAATTGGTGTCGAGAAAAACCGTTTCGTGCCCGGGAAAGGCCTCGTCAAACATCTTGAAAGCGCCGTGCGACGCGCCGCGAAACCGGTAGATAGCCTGATCGTCGTCGCCTACGGCGGTGATGTTGTAAGGCGGCTTCACGAGACGCTTCAGCAGCTCCACTTGCGCGTAATTCGTATCCTGGAATTCATCGACCAGCACAGAGTGAAAGAGCTGGCGGTAGGATTCCAGAACCTCCGGCTCGCGGTCGAAAAGACGAACCGTTTCCGGAATCAGGCTGCCGAGACTCGAACAACCAGCTTCCTCAATCACCTTCCGGCTATTGCGGAAGACCCGCGCCAACTCCTGCTTTTTCTGGATATCCTGTTGCATCAGCATGCGCTCAGCGGCGTCCAGGGAGGGGGAAAGCCCCTGGAATTCTTTTTTCATCGCATCCGCGTATCGCTCAAAATCCGCCGGCTCGATTAATTCATCCTGGCATCGCGAGAAGAAATCGTTGAGTGAATGGAGAAACGCGCCCGGCTCCGCGAGCTTCTGGTAGAACTGGAGTTCAAGACTTTCCATCCGCTGGCGGAGGAAGATCCAGACATCGACCTTGTCAAGCAGCATGCGCTCGAAATGACGCTTGCGCAGCACCTCATAACAGAACGCATGGAAGGTGGAAATATGGGGAGGGGTTTCGATTCCGGGCAGGGCTTCGCGCACGCGGCGCTGCATTTCCCACGCAGCCTTCTCGGTAAAGGTCAGTGCCAGGATGTTTTCCGGCTGAATCCCCGCGCCGGAGTATTCCTCACTCTGGCGTGCCGGAGTCTTGAAGTCGGGAAGCAACGCCGGTTCTTCGGCGGCGCCTCCCGATCCCGTCAACAGGTGGACGATCCGTTGCGTGATGACGCGCGTCTTGCCGCTGCCCGGCCCGGCAATAATCAGCAGCGGGCCTTCACCATGCTCGACGGCTTTCAATTGTTCGGGGTTCAGCTTGAACGCTGGGCTCATCAGCCCATTATTTCGCGAAGCATCACAGGGAAGCAAGTAGAGGCGGCTTTACGCCGCCATCTGGCGAGGTAAACTCGCCGCTACGGCATCAAATTAACCCACTACCAACCGACGCTTGCGACCTCCTACCGTCTCAGATACACTCGGGACTAACCATGCGCGCCATGCTGCTGGAAAAACCGCGGCCGGCTGATGAAAACCCTCTGCGGCTCGCGGAGCTTCCCTTACCTGCCCCTGCCCCCGGGGAAATCCGTGTGCGCGTGCGCGCCTGCGGCGTTTGCCATACAGACCTGCACATTGTGGAAGGGGATTTGCCGCTTCCCAGGCTCCCGGTGGTTCCCGGCCATCAAATCGTCGGCACGGTGGACGCTCTCGGCGCGGGCGTGAACGAATTTCGCGAGGGTGACCGCGTGGGCGTTCCGTGGCTCTATTCGACCTGCGGGGAGTGCGAATACTGCCGCAAAGGTCTGGAGAACCTCTGCGAGCGGGCGCGGTTCACGGGCTTTCATGCCGACGGCGGCTACGCGGAGGCGATGGTGGCTCCCGCCGCCTTTGCTTATGCGCTTCCCGGGAGTTTCTCGGACCTGGAAGCTGCGCCCTTGCTCTGCGCCGGCGTCATTGGCTATCGCGCGCTGAAGCTTTCGAACCTCCAGCCGGGCGAACGGTTGGGCCTTTATGGTTTTGGCGCCTCGGCACATATTGTCATCCAGATCGCGCGTCACTGGAACTGCGAAGTCTGCGTCTTCACGCGCGCGGAATTGCACCGCCAACTGGCGCGGCAGCTTGGGGCCGTGTGGACGGGCGCGGCGGGTGAGCTGCCACCGGCGCCGCTCGATGCTGCCATCATTTTCGCGCCGGCGGGCAAGCTCGTCCCCGACGCGTTGCGCGCTCTCCGCAAAGGCGGCACGCTGACGCTGGCCGGCATCACCATGTCCTCACTTCCCGAAATGGAATATCAGCTTCTCTACCAGGAGCGCATCCTGCGCAGCGTGGCGAACAGCACGCGTGAGGATGTGCGTTCCCTGCTCCGTTACGCCGCGGAAATTCCCGTGCGCACCGAGATCGAAACCTTTCAGCTTCCCGAGGCAAATCGCGCTCTACAAAACCTCAAAAGTAGTAGAATCCACGGCGCAGGTGTGCTGGTGATCTAACCCGCATTTCTCACCACGAGTTTGGAGGGGCAGGGCTTCAAATTCTATGTGAAAGCGTCCCTCATGCTTGCAACTCATTGCAACGGGCGTGGATGCGAAGCTTTGGAGTGCGGCAGCTTGCTGCCGCTTTGGTACCAGCCAGCTTGATGGCTGGGAATCGTGCTCTCGGCGGAGATTCCCGCGAGCAAGCTCGCGGAGATGAAAGCGGCAGCAAACTGCCGCACTCCAGAGCTTCGCGCGCCCCCCATGCTGAAGCGAGCCGATCGCCGCGGCGCGAGTCGGGACTAATTGGTTCGCTAAGAATAATTCGTAACGGTGACCGGTTCTGCCCTGCGGTAACGGAGACTACCACCATGTTTGGAAGGTTGAACATCATTCGGGTGCTGCTCTTATACCTCGCAGCATCCATAGCGATGGCCGGCCAGCCGAGCCCCTTCTGTTCCGATTGCGCGGCGACTCGAAGAAACCTGCGCGATCTTTGTGACTACATTGTTAAGAACAAGCGCGACATGCCGACCATCTTCGTGGCCGGCTATTACATGCGCACACTCGTGGCGGGCTATCAAATCCTGGGAGACCAGTGTTACCTGGACGTTTCCCTGGCGCATGGTGACGCGCTACTGAAGAAGCAGATGCCGAACGGCTACTGGGGCACTGGCTATGGCTCCATTTACTTGGCCGACACGGCCAACGCTCTGGGCGAAATCCTCGCTTTGGAGAAGCACGCCGACCCGGCACGCCGCGCGAACTACTCCGCAGCGCTGCGCCGCTTCGCTCAAGCCATCGAGGGAGATCATCTCATCCGGCCCTCGGGAGCGATAGGCACGGGTTTTCGCGCGAAACTCGATGGCACGATTATCAAGCCCTATGACGACGACTACACGGTTTCCTCCGCGCTGGTGGGAGGAGAGACCTTCACGTGGATGTACAAGGAGACCGGCGAGGAGAAGTATCGTCAGATTGGGTACAATGCCCTGCGGTGGGTCCTCAGTACGATCCGCGAAGACGGCGTGATTCCCTACATTCTGCCCGGAGAGTATGCCGATCCGAAGGTGAAGGGCGATCCCGAGAACGACTTCAACCTTTGGGATCGCCTCCGTTACACCAACGTGACTTACGTTGGCGAAGGCGTCATCAACTTCGATCTGCACTGCGGCAAACCAGAATGGCGGGAGGAGGTGCGGAGCAAATTCAAGCCCGTCGTCGAATTCGTGTTGCGTACACAAAACGGCGACGGGAGCTGGGGCGACATCAAGCCGGTGTTACGGCCGGCGACCAACAAGAGTCCGTGGAATCCCCGTCCATTCTCAGATCGCCGGCGTTCGGCTGGCGCGGTCAACGTCCTCACGTGGTGGTACCTCAATGTTGACCAGGATCCGCGAATTCTGGCGGCCGTCCGCAAGTTCGATCGTTTCATCAACGATCCGAAGGCCGCGGCCGATTTCTGCATGTTGCACCGGCGCGCCAATCTGGATCCGAAGGCCGGGAGCGAGTCGCACGCGCACACCGACTGCGACGTCGCGACCGCGCTCACCGGTCGCGCCATCGCCGACATCCTCTCTCCCGGGATCGACTCCCAATGGTGAAGCGATCGATACCACTCGGCTTCTTATTCGTCATTCAACTGGCGTATGCCGAAAGTCCGTTGCTGATTTCATTCCAAACTATCAATTTCAATTCTCGGAGTTTCCAACATGGACAAACAACCTCGGCGCCGCTTTCTAAAGCAGCTTGGAACCGCGGGGGCGGCAGTGGCCCTAACCTCACCGGCGCTTGCTGGCACGCAGTCGATTGTTGCGGAGTCTTGTTTCGATCTCGGTACGGCAGTCGTCCCCCTGGAAAGTTGGTCGTTCGCCCTCGATCCCGAGGGCCACGGAGAATCACAGGGCTGGTTTAAATCGGTCAAGGAGAGGCCGAGCGCGCCATCGCAGGTGACGGTTCCTCACACTTGGCAGGTTTCTGCGGAAAATGCTGGTTTCATGGGCGTGGGTTGGTACTGGACGGAATTCGAGGTCCCATCGCATTGGGCCGGTCGGTGTGTGCGAATCGAGTTTGAAGCCGTGTTCCACACGGCGAAGGTATGGCTGAACGACAAGCTGCTGGGCGAGCATCCCGGCCGGGGATATACGGCGTTCACTTTCGACGCCACACCCGCCCTGCGATTTGACGCCCCAAATTTTCTTGCCGTCAAAGTCGATAACTCCTTTAATGCCGACATCCTTCCCCGCAGCAGGTCTTACGACTGGGCTCAGGACGGAGGCATCACTCGCCCTGTAAGTTTGCTCGTTGCTCCCAGCGCGTACATCGATCGCCTTTGGATCGATGCCGTACCAGACCTCGATTCCAGACACAC
>JBEKAD010000188.1:0-13004 GCA_050018435.1 Terriglobia bacterium | reverse complement strand
TGGCCGCGATGCTGGCCATGTGCTTCGTGGGCGTATTTATGATGCCGTTTTATTACGGCAGCAAGGTGCGCAGCGTTCCGGAGTTTCTGCGCAAGCGCTACGACGAGAAGACGCGCACTCTGAACGCCTTTTCGTTCGCCGCGATGACGCTGCTCGTCTCGGGCGTGGACCTGTACGCCATGGCCATCCTCTTCCAGCGGCTGCTCAATTGGCCCTTTTGGGCCAGCGTGGTGGCGTCCGCACTGGTGGTGGCCATTTACATTTACCTCGGCGGGCTCACTTCCTCCATCTACAATGAGGTGCTGCAATTCTTCCTTATTGTCTTCGGCTTCCTGCCCCTGGCCATCTTGGGGTTAAAGGCCGTCGGGGGATTCGCGGGATTGGAAGCCAAGCTCCCCAACCCGGGTTACGCGCACACCTGGGCGAACATCTGGCATGCTTCTGACAATCCCATGGGGATTAACTGGTTTGGAACGATCTTCGGATTGGGCTTCGTGTTGTCGTTCGGCTACTGGTGCACGGATTTCCTGGTGATCCAGCGGGGCCTGGCGGCCAAGGACATGGCTGCGGCGCAACGTACTCCCCTGATCGCCGCGGTTCCGAAAATGTTTTTCCCCCTGCTGGTGGTGCTGCCGGGCCTGGTGGCGATTGCGCTTGATCCCACGACCAAGTTGATGATGGGCGGCCGGTACGATAATGCTTTGCCCGCCATGCTGGGCCGGTTTTATCCCTCCGGTCTGCTGGGCATCGGTTTGACGGCGCTCTTAGCGAGCTTCATGTCGGGGATGGCCGGCAACGTGACCGCTTTCAATACGGTGTGGACATTTGACATTTACCAGACTCATATCAACCCCGGCAAGGAAGATCATCACTATCTCAGCATGGGCCGCGTGGCCACGGTGTTTGCGGTTATCGTGGGCATCGGGACCGCTTTCATTGTTCTGCGTTTCAACAACCTGATGGATTATCTCCAACTCCTCTTCGCGTTTTTCAATGCGCCGCTCTTCGGCACGTTCCTGCTGGGAATGTTCTGGAAGCGCACCAGCGCCCATTCGGGATTCTGGGGATTGCTGTGCGGCATCCTGGCTGCCGCCACGCATTACTCGCTCTATCACTTTCACTACGTCCACTACCCCAGCGACATGGCGGCAAACTTCTACCAAGCCATCTGGGCGTTTGTGGTGTGTTTCTGCGTAACGGTGGTGGTAACCCTCTTTACGGAACCGCGCAAGGAAGAGGAACTGGTGGGCTTGGTTTATTCCCTTACCCCGAGGCCAAAGACTTCAAACCTTCCCTGGTATGAACGGCCGTCGATTTGGGCGATCGGAATTCTGGCGCTTTGCACGGTTTTGAATATCATCTTTTGGTAAAGTCGATAGTTGATAGTCCATAGTCGATAGTCGAAGAAATAAGAAATGGATACGTTGACGAATGGCGGAATTAAAAACATTTGGAGCGCAAAATGAGCATGCAACGCCGCTTGAACTTTGCGACCATCAGCTATTGACTATTGACTATCGACTATCAACTTCAGGCAGGTGACGATGGGATTGGATATTCGTTTACCAATTGGAATCATCTTCTCGATTTACGGCGTCGTCCTACTGATATATGGGGCGGTTGCCGACGCTTCCATCTTCCAGGAGAAATCCCTGGGAGTGAACATCGATTTGTGGTGGGGACTGGCGATGTTGGTTTTTGGGGCCTTCATGGGAGCGTTGGCGTTCCGGGCTTCGCGGCGTAGCGAACCATGACGGAGCTCCGTTGGAATCCCACGCTTCGCGAATGGGTTTCAACCGCCTCGCATCGCCAGGAGCGTCCCCAGATGCCCGAGGACTGGTGCCCCTTCTGCCCCGGCTCCGGGCGCGTTCCCGACCACTACGACGTCCACATTTACCCCAACGATTTTGCGGCTTTCACCATCCCTCCGCCGCCACCGGCGATCCAAGGCGATAACTTTTGCAAGGTCCGGCCTTCCCTCGGCAAATGCGATGTGGTGCTTTACCATCCCGATCATCGCACCTCCCTGCCGCAGCTTCCTGTGGATCACCTCGTTAAACTGGTGCGCCTGTGGCGAAGCCGGTTCCTGGAGCTCAAGGCCACGCCGGGAATACGCTATGTTCTGATTTTTGAAAACAAGGGCGCGGTGATCGGGGTCACGATGCCGCATCCGCACGGGCAGATCTACTCGTTCCCCTTCATCCCGCCGCGGCTGGAAAAAGAGTTGTCGGCCGCCCGCGCTCACCAACGCCGGCATGGACGCTGCTTGTACTGCGACATTCTGAAGAAGGAGCGCCGTGACGGCAGGCGCATCATCGCTGAGAATGATGCCTTCACCGCGTTCATTCCCTTTTACGCCCGCTGGCCGTATGAGGTCCACATTTTCTCACGGCGCCACCTGGGGACGCTGGAGGCTTTCCGGCCCTTGGAAGAGCGCGCGCTGGGAGAAATCCTGAAATGGGTTACCTTAAAGTATGACAACCTCTTTCAGATGTCTTTTCCGTATATGATGGTGTTGCACCAGGCGCCCACGCGAGGGCAGTTTCCCTATTTCCATTTCCACATTGAGTTCTATCCACCCCACCGCAGCAAGGAAAAGCTCAAATACGTGGCCGGCGTGGAATCCGGCGCGGGAACCTTTCTGAACGATTCGCTGGCGGAAGAGAAAGCAGCGGAACTGCGCGCGGTTTCGCCAGTGCGACGGGAGGAGTTAGCAGCGGGCAGCGAGAGGTAGGCAGAAAGCAGTAGGCAGAGAGTACGTGGCATCTTTTACAGGGGATTGACGACGCGCAGGAATTTGAACTCATGGAAACCAACATCCGCAGTGCGAAGCTCCACAACGCCATTCTCCCTCATGAGCGCTGTGATATGAAGATCGTGCATCCGGTTACCGGATGTGCGCGGGTATTCAAGGGCGAGATCGCGAACCACCTCCGCGTGGCGGTCCGTTTCCACCAGGAATCCGAAGGAGGGCGACAAGCGCAGGCGTTCGATAAAACCCCAGGCCACCGTGAAACTGAGGGGGTGAAGAAGCGCCGACCGATGGGTTACCACTCTCAGGAACTCGTAGGCGATCGACCAGGTGATCCGCCAGCTCTCGGCCGATCTTCCCCATTCGACCACCAAGCGGTGTGCCCGATCGTGCTGCGGGGATTCTCTGATGGCGGCGTAAATCAGCAGGTTCGTGTCGACGACGGACACGCTCAGCCTTTCTTCCTGCCCTGCCTCTGCCGGGGGGCACTCCGCTCGGCGTCCAAAACATCGTACAGCGCGTCACGGTTGGTGACATCCACCAAAAAGCGGCCTGCACTGAAGCTGGGCAGGCGAAAAGGACGCTTGGGTCTGCGGCTTTCACCCAGGCCCTGCCGCAGGCATTCGGTGACGAACGTCGATAGAGTCTCCGCACGCTCCGCAGCACGGCGCTTCAGGTTGCGAAAGACAGGGTCGGGAATGATGAGGGTTGTCTTCATACGGAAAACCATAACAGGCGTACGGAAAGATGTCAATAAAGACACCGATTCATAGCATCGAACCAACGTTTCAACGAATCTTCGGATCGCTGCCGGAGACGGTAGTGCGTGCGCCCGGCCGTGTGAATCTAATTGGCGAGCACACGGATTACAACGATGGCTTCGTGCTTCCTGCGGCCATCGACCGGGCGATCACCTATGCAGGGCGCCGCCGCGCGGACCGCCGCGTGCGCGCTTACGCAAACAACTTCAACACCTCTGTTGAGTTTGACCTGGACGACATTCAAAAGGCCAGCGACAACACCTGGAGCAATTTCCTCCGCGGGGTGTCGAAATTTCTGGAAGCGGATGGCCATCGCCTGACCGGCGCTGACATTGCCTTTGGGGGCGACGTCCCGCGCGAGGCAGGCTTGAGTTCTTCCGCGGCGGTGGAGGTGGGCGCGACGGCGTTTTGGAACAAACTCTTGGGTTTGGGCCTCGACCCTGTCTATGTCGTCAAACTCTCGCGGCGCACGGAAAACGAATTTGTCGGGGTGCCCTGTGGAATCATGGATCAGTTCATCTCGGCGCTCGGCCGCCGGGACCACGCACTCTTTCTCGATTGTCGCGACCTCACCTATCGTCACGTGCCGCTGCGGGCCGACGTGAAGATTGTGGTCTGCAACTCCGGCGTCAAGCGCGCGCTGGCGCAATCCGAGTACGAGGTTCGGCTGAAGCAGTGCCGCGAGGCCTTGGCGAAGATCGGCGCCACCGGTCGCGCGGTGAAGTCGCTCCGGGACGTGCAACTTTCCGATCTCGAGGCCGCGCGAGGCGCGATGGATAATCTGCTCTGGCGGCGCGCCCACCACGTGGTATCGGAAAACCAGCGCGTGCTCGAAGCCGTCAGAGTTCTCGAAAGTGGCGATTTGGAACGCTTCGGTGAATTGATGAATGCGTCACACGAAAGCTTGCGGGATGATTACGAAGTGAGTTCCAAAGAACTGGACGCGCTCGTGGAGCTTGCCCGCAAGCAGCACGGCGTTCTGGGCGCGCGCATGACGGGAGCAGGCTTCGGCGGTTGCACCGTCAACCTGGTGCGCGCCGAGCCGAGGGTTATGAAAAAGCGCTCGGCCTCAAGGCCGAGATTTACGTCTGCCGGGCATCGGATGGTGCGCTGGTCTCCGCCTGAGCGCTTCTTGCGCCCGCCAGCGGGCGTGACCCCTCCCCCGGCCGCCTTTGTCCTCCAACCTCTGTCCACGGGTGAAGGTTGGTAATCCTGGGTTGGGAATTGCCGCCACTCTCGTGCTCCTTGGGTGGGGGACTTGGCACGGTGGCGGGGGGGGGATTTTGCACGATGTAGAAAATCAACCTGGCCAGGATAAATATAAGCAGCGCAAAAAGCAGGAACCGAGTGACCGGCCCCACCTCTGCTTCCACAAACGGCACGGGTGATTGGAGCATTCTTCTGCGGGCCAAGTACCAGGGGAAGATGATGACGGGCAGCACCATCGAGCCCACCGCCCACCGCAAAGGCCGGGGAATGCGCTGTCGGACCGCATCGAAGAAAACCCAGACACCGGCAAGGGCCTGGGCTCCTCCCATTGCCAATTGAGCCTTTTGTTCCCCCCACAGTCCTTCAAAGACGAGGGCAAGAAAGAAAGAGATACCTAGGACAGCGAAGAAAATGCGCCAGGGGTAACGCACCGGTTCCGGCCTGGGTTCCGTGCCCGGAGCAGGCCCCGCAGCTAACGCCATCTCTTGCGGCCGGGCAATCTCGGCAGGATTAATGGGGTGCTTGCACGCCACGCAAACTCGGCACGAGGGGGCAAGCAACTGGCCGCACGCCGGACATTGAAACGGCTCGCTGGGGAATTCCGCAACGGGAGCAGGACCATCGACGGTGGCCGCTTCCGGCTTAGGCGAGCCCGCCTCGTCGTCCGTCTTTTGGCGGTTGAACCTCTTTGCCCACTCGCTCGGGGTTTCCATCCTTCACTCTTTCTCGTTCCAGCCTTCGTGTTCCTTCCAGTCTAACACCTTGCGGTAACCTTCGCTGCGCCGCAGTTGATTCCAGGTGCGCAAATTTCCTTCCCCGCGGTTCCCTCCCTGCGACTGGTAAAACCATCCAGCCTCTTGCGCCAGCGCCATGGCCTCGCCGGAGACATAGAACTCGTGATCCTCATACTGATAAGGAGTGGCGGGATGACCCCTGGGGTCGAAGATGCGGTCCACGCGCACTTCCAGGTCAGGTGAGATGGCGCCCGCGTGCAGCAGCTCCTGAAGCGCTTTCACCACGAAATAGTTGTTCACGATGTGATCGATGTGGCCTTCCGCCGGGGGATGCACGGTGAAGATGACCTCGGGCTGAAATTTCTTGATGATCTCTTCCGTGGCTTCGACCACGGCATCGCGCGCGAAAGGCAGATTGGGACGAAAGAGGCCTTCGTACGGGGCATGGTCGCTGGCTAAAAGCACGGCAAGGTAGGGATCGCTCGAGTTCGGGTGCTCATACCAGATTTTGCCCGTGCCGCCATCGGGCAATCCCAGGAACAAAATATTCTCCGGAGGCACGCCCAGGTGGCCCATGGCCGCGCGCGCTTCTTGCATGCGAATGGCTCCAAAGTTCAGCGCCTCGGCCGGTCCGCAGGAATGCTGAAAGTAGCGGTCGCAGGAGCCCGCATCGCCGCTGGTGAAGTAAACCATGTGGAGCGGAATTTGATTCTCCACCAAGGCGCGAATGAACCCCATCTGGGTTCCGTCATCGTCCTCGTGCGCGCAGAACACCAGCACGGATTTAGGAAGAGGATTGACGCCGAGTTCCAGCACGTTGGTGGCAAGGATATGACCCGAGGCATCCGTGATTTCCACCCTGGCTACGCAGACCCCGCTCATTCCCGGCGGAAGGGGGAACTTCACTTCGTGCGTCAGCTTGGCGCCGTGCGGGTTTAAGTCAAATCGCTCCGCGACGACCTGATTCGCCAACACGGTTGCGCCCAGACCGTCCAGTCGAGCCCGCACTGTCACCTGGCGCCATAGGGTGTCGGTTGGATTGGCCAGGGAGAATTTCACCGTGGCTTCGGCCCCAGACGGGAACAGAGTGTGGTGGTTATCAAAATGAATAGCGCCCGCTCCAAAGGTCTCGGGATGAAATTGTCGATAGCTTGAGGTGTTAACCGCCCCCAGGCTGGGGTAGACGTATTGCATAGGGTAAGGCCTGGGCGCAACTAATCCCGGTGGGTTGACGAAGACCAGCGGGGTGAATGCTATGGCGTAAACGTTCTTGCGCTCGTGGTCCCAAACCACCGCTGCATATTGCTTGATGGTAGGTTGTTCGACTTTCGGTGCCTCCGCACAACGGGAGCCGAAGCCCAGACGCTGGTGCGGCTTGAGGTTGATGTCGTTCTGCAACTTCTCGATTTCAGTCTCCACGCGCTCCCTCTGCTGGACAATCCACGGCCAATAGCGCTCGGAGAATTCCAGCCGGAGTCCTTGCAGAGATTCGCTGCTCAAGTTTTCGATCTTCACGTTACAGCCGATAATGTCCCCGGATGTGTAGTACGGCTGTCCGACCTCAGCAGAAACAATCTGAATCACTTGACGATGGACCACGAAAGAACAGATGCGGGGAATCTCTTGAATGACCTCATGCGAATTGGGATTTTGCACACGCACGTCGACTTCATATCTCCCCGCTCGCGCATCGAGAGGCACCTTCCAAAGCAACCGATAGACCGTGGAGGGCGGTGCAGCAGCCCGGTCATTGCCGCCAAGAATCACCCCATCCAGCAAAGGCTTTCCTTCACCCTCGTAACGCACGGTGAAGAGACAGCTATCCAGTGTGTGAACTGCCTGCGGCGAAGAGGGAATAATTCTGAGCCAGACTTCCTCTCCGACGTTGTACGTGATTTGGTCGGTAACCGCCTGTAGCGAAGCCTGTGGGCGCGCGTTCAGCTTCAAGCTAGGTGCCCAGCCGAGCCAGCCCACGGCCAGCAAGGCAGCCAGCCCCGACGTCAGCGATTTCTCCCGGGTCGCGATTCTGCCCGTGTTGCGCATGAATTTGCCTCTCTCAAGATTAATCAACCCCCGAAGGTGGTGTGGGGGAATTATAGATATCCGGCAGAGGCGCGTCCAGTCGTGCTCACCGCTTACCCTCATTCGGGGGCGCATGTGACAGGATGCCCCCCGGTTTACTCTTGCGTTGACAACATCCTTGATTGGGCTTTCAATTGTGGCTTGCCGGATGCCGCTTTCGCCTCGGACCCTGGGAGCTCCAGACGGAACCGAGCTCCGGACTCACCCGCACGAAAGGAATGACCGTGAATCCTCTGGATGCTATCCTGAAACCGAAATCCATCGCTGTGGTGGGCGCCTCGCGCCGCCAGGGATCAATCGGCCGCGAAATTCTGCACCAGCTCATCGAGTTCGACTTCCACGGCAAGCTCTTTCCGGTTAACCCCAAAGCAGATTTTATTCACTCCATAAAGGCTTTTCCGACCGTGTCATCGATTCCCGACCCGGTGGATCTGGCCATCATCGTCGTGCCGCGCGAAGATGTGCTGAGCGTCATCGATGATTGTGGGAAGAAGGGCGTGAGGGGCTTGGTGGTCATTACCGCGGGTTTTTCCGAAACAGGCGACGAAGGGAAAAGGTTTGAAGCCCAATTGGGTGAACGGGTCCGGCAATACGGGATGCGGATGATCGGGCCGAATTGCATGGGCGTTATCAACACCGACCCGGCGGTCCGCATGGATGCCACCTTTGCTCCCACCCTGCCCCTGACGGGGCGCATTGCCTTCATGTCGCAGAGCGGCGCGCTGGGCGTGGCGATCCTGAACATCGCGCGGCAGCTCGACATCGGGTTTTCCTATTTTGTGAGTCTGGGCAACAAGACCAACGTCTCCGGCAACGATCTGTTGCAGTATTGGGAAGACGATTCGCAGACCGATTTGATTTTGATGTATCTCGAGTCGTTCGGGAATGCGAAGCGCTTCATGCAAATCTGCCGCAGGATTTCCAAGCGGAAGCCCCTGCTGGTGGTGAAGTCCGGTCGCACGGAAGCGGGCGCGCGCGCGGCGACGTCGCACACCGGAGCGCTGGCGGCGGGGCAGGGACTCGACGTTGCCACCGACGCCCTGATGGAGCAGTGTGGCGTGGTCCGCGTGAACACGGTGGAGGAGTTATTTGACTTGGCGCTGGCTTTCTCCAAGAATCCCTTGCCGCGGGGCAACCGACTGGGCATTCTCACCAATGCCGGCGGGCCCGCCATCATGGCCACCGATACGGCCATCGCTCATGGCCTGAGCATGGCGAATTTCTCCGAACGAACGTGCCAAGAGCTCCGCCGCTTGCTTCCTCCCGAGGCCAGCATCCAGAATCCCGTGGACATGATGCCCCAATCGGATCGCAGCAAGTACGATGCCTGCGCGAAAATTCTGCTGGAAGACGATGGCATCGACATGCTGCTGGTGGTTTTTGTTCCTCCCATGTTGATCAGCGCCATGGACATCATCCTGGGTCTGGAACAGTTGCGCCATAAATATCTAAAGCCGGTGGTGGGAGTCATCATGGCCACGGAAGAGTTCTTTGGGGAACTGAACCGCGATCATCCCAACCATATGGCCCTGTACATTTTCCCGGAGTCGGCGGTGAGCGCCCTCGCGGCCCTCGATCGCCATCGCGTGTGGCGTGAAAAGCCGGTGGGCGAATTGAAGCGCTTCGCGGTTCGCAGCGGCGCGGCGGAAGAGTTGATTCAAGAAGTTCGCCAGCAGGGCCGGTGGCAATTGACGGCGGAGGAAAGCCTGCGCTTGATCGGGTATTACGGAATTCCCGTGGCGGAGTCCATCCCCGTCGCGAACTGGGAAGAACTTGAACGCGTGGCCAAAGAGCTACGCTACCCGGTCGTCCTCAAAGCGGTCGCGCCGGATTTGGTTCATAAGATGGATGTGGGTGGCGTGCTCGTGGATCTCCGTGGCCCGGAGGAATTATTGGCGGCCGCGCAAAGGATGACGGAGTCCGTCACCCGCCATCGAGGGGACGCAGCGGCCGCGGGCGGCTTGGGCTTCCTGATTCAGGAATACGTGCGCGGCGGCCGCGAAGTGATCGTGGGCATGACCCATGACCCGACGTATGGCCCGCTGGTGATGTTCGGGCTGGGAGGGATTTACGTGGAGATGGTGAAGGACGTGGTTTTCCGTGTGCCCCCGCTCACCGATCTCGAGGCCCACGAAATGATTCGGCAGATTCGTGGCTACGGTCTGCTGCGAGGTGTGCGCGGAGAAGCTCCGGTAGATCTCGACGCGCTCGCGGAAGTCCTTCAAAGGTTTTCGCAGCTCGCGGAGGACATGCCGGAGATTGGGGAAATTGAGATCAACCCTCTACTCGTCTTACCCCAGGCTGCGGACTTCCGCGCCGTCGACGCGCGCGTGCGTCTGGATGGGGAGCGGGAAGAAGGGGTTTGAGGAAATTACTTCTCAATTCGTTCCAGCGTGACCCCCTCACCCGGCGCTTCGCTCCACCCTCTCCCCCAAGGGGGCGAGGGTAGCGAACCCAAATTGGCGGCTCCTCAGAATCGTGGCCCCTGCAACGGTTTGCAATTTGTTAGAATAGGCCCCCGGCAAATCAAAGTCAGCAGGAGGAATTTTGGTATGTCAACTCGACGTGCATTTATGCAGAAAGCTCTCAGTGGTTCCGCCGCGCTGGCGGCTTATGGACTTTTCCCTTCCAGCCGCGTGCTGGGAGCCAACGACCGCATCCGCATCGGACTGATCGGAGCAGGTGGACGCGGGACGCAAATCTTCAAGGCCGCGTTGAAATGCCCCAACGTGGAGGGCGTGGCCGCGGCGGACGTTTACACGCGCCGCCTCGATGAGTTGAAAGCGAGCATCCCCGCGATCCAAACCTACCGTGATTTCCGTAACCTACTCGATGACAAAAGCATCGATGCGGTACTGATTGCCACGCCTCAGCACCTGCACGCGCTGAATTTCATTCCTGCCATTCAGGCGGGCAAAGACGTTTACCAGGAAAAGACCATGGCGTTCAATCCCGACCACGCCAAGCGCATGCGCAAAGCGCTGGAGGGTTCCGGGCGCGTCGTGCAGGTGGGCATCCAATTCACCAGTTCACCGGCCGTCGAGCAGGTGCGCGAATACTTGAAGCCCGAGCACATCGGCATGATCACGCAACTTCACACCTTCCACTATCGCAATGCTCCCTATGGCGGCTGGAAGCGCCCTGTTCCCGCCGATTGCGACCTTCAGCACGTGGACTGGAAGGCTTTTGAAGGAGAGGCGAAAGAGCATCCTTTCGACCCCAACCGCCTGATCAACTGGCGCTTCTTCTGGGATTACTCGGGGGGAAACGTTTTTGAAAACATGACCCACCAGGTGGGATTCTGGTACAAGCTTCTCGACCTGAAGATTCCCCAGAAGGCTACGATGGTGGGCGCCAACTACATTTCGCCGGACATGCAGGTGCCCGACACCATGGACGTGGCCATGATTCAAAGGGAGAAGATCCTGTTTACCTGGAACTCCATGTTCGGCAACAACCTGATGGGCGCGGGTTATGACGAGGTGCTCGGCAACAAAGGAACGATTCTCCGCGACGAAAACTTCAACGTTCGCTTCGTTCCCCAGGAAAAGAAGGCTGTGGCTCCTGGGCTGGGCGAAGCGCCCGGCAAGGCTCCTGACATCGTCGGCATGAGCGATATCAGCGTTCTGCACATGCAGAATTTCTTCGACTGCGTGCGCAGCCGCAAAGAACCCAACTGCCCCTTCGAACTGGGATTCCGCTCCGCCGTCGCCTGCCGCATGGCCGTTGAGTCTTACCGGCAAGGCCGAACCGTAAGTTGGGACGAGCAAAAGGAAGAGATTGTGTAGAAGATTAGAAGTTTAGATTACCGCCAGTCCGTCCCGACGGGCGGCTTCCCGCAGTTTTTCATCGAGCGTCGCTAAGGGCGCCTTGCGGCGTAAGGCCAGTTCCAGATAGGCGGCGTCATAGACGGTTAGGTGGGTCCGTTGCGCCGTCTCGATCAGCACCGAGGCGCGCACAACCAGTGGGTCGACTTCGGCGGCCTGCAAGAAATCCTCAAGATCGGCCGCGAGCGTCACAACCTGGCCAGAAGTCAGACGCCCTCGTCGCTCCGCCATGACGATTGCATTGGCAACCTCGTGACGCCAAAGAGCCGGAATAACGGGAGTCGCCCCATCGATAATAAGGTTGCGAGCCTGGGACGCGCGCGCCGGCACAGGCCGGTCAAGCATCCAGCCGAGAGCAGTCGAGGCGTCGAGAACAAACGCTGTCAAAAGCGCCTTCCCTCTTCGATCAGGTCTTTGATGGTCGTACCTTTGGGCAGCTTCATTCGCACTCGGGCGAACGAATCAAAGATTTCCTGCAAGCTGCGCTTGCTCTTAGTGGCCGCCCCGATAAGACGGGCTCGTTCCTTGCCCCGGCAGGTGATCACGATCTCTTCCCCCTGCGCGGCGCGCTCGACGAGTTCTGAGAGTTTTTGTTTCGCTTCAAATATCCCGATCGTCATAGAATCCTCTCAATCATCTAGATCATCAGTCCAGATTAACGGAAAGTCAAGAGGATATGAGAACATCGCTACAGGGGTCTCTCCGCCCTGGACGGAGAAATTCTCTCCCCAGTCGCGTTGGCGCGCGAGGCCGCGCTAAGCGTTACTCAGCTTTCCAGGGAGGCGGCATGTGGGGATTAGTCAGCGTAGGTGACATCGAGCTTAAGAGATATCCCCTTGCGCAAAACCACCTCCTGGTTTTTATCAGTCTGCCGATGGTCGTACTGGGCACACCGGCCATCTTCATTGCTATCTCCGATTCGAACCGGATGTTGAAAGACGCGCACTCCCCTGTCACCTTGGAATAGCCTGCATCATAGGGACATTTTTTCCTCTTGACAAAGTCAGGATTATAGGCTACAATTTGGTGTCAAGATCGGTGCCGGTCCGGTCGCCCGCTGCACCGGCAGGGCACCGTGCCCGTCGCTTATTCGAGGTGACGTAGCGGCGAGCTTACCTCGCCACGTGGGTTGGCGGCGTAAAACTGCCGCTAGAGAGAAAGTTTTACCGGGCACAACCCGGCGTACCCCACGAGGTTGCCGGGGGGTATTTAAGCCCGCACCTTATTGCCGGTGCGCGGAGTAAGGAGGAACTTATGATGCTGCTTTCCAAGCCTCAACGGCCCCCAAATTACGTGGTGACTTTATGTCCACATGCCCCAAACGCCCAAACCTGAGAACATATTGATAACAAAGGGTCGGGAAGGGGGTTTTTCTCCTGCCAAACCTGATAACCTACTGAAAAGAAAGCAGTTGAAAGGAACCGTGGGAAACACGACAAAATGCCCGACCTGGGAGACGCCAAAACGTAGGCTGCAAGCGGCGGAAACAGCACGGTGTGTTGAGAAATCCGGGTTGGGGGAAACCCATGAAAAAGATCCTTAATGAGTCTTTTGCCTATGTTGACGAGATGCTGGAAGGTTTGTGCCTGGCGCATCCGCAGTATTACAAACAGACCGGGACGGCAGGCCGGGTCATCGT
>JBEKAD010000187.1:0-8465 GCA_050018435.1 Terriglobia bacterium | reverse complement strand
GAAATTGACCCTCAGAAAAGCGTATGGCTTTCGGACCTTCGAAGCGGTAGAAGTGGCGCTCTACCATACCCTTGGCGCGTTACCGGAGCCGGAATGGACCCACAAATTTTGCTGAGGAACCAGAATTTTGGATTTTAGATTTTCGATTTTGGATTACGAAATAGAAATCGCATCGAATTTGGATTGCGTATTTGAACTCGGCACATGCTGAACGAGGGCTTAGCACTATTAAGACGGAGAGGCAGCAATGGCGAATCCAAAATCCAAAATCCAAAATCAGAGGCGTAACCTACTGTGGACGAGAGAACGTTTAAGAACAGGACGAAGCTTTTTGCCCTGGAGATCATTCGACTGGTTGAGTCACTGCCTCGCAGCAAAGTGGGTGACGTGTTAGGAAGGCAGTTGTTGCGCTCGGGGACTTCGGTGGGAGCAAATTACCGCGCTGCGTGCCGAGGGAAATCAGCTTTGGATGTTGTGGCCAAGCTTGGCATCGTCGAAGAAGAGGCGGATGAGTCGATTTATTGGCTTGAGTTGCTGGTCGATGGCGGCATTGTGGTACCGGATCGCATCGACGCAATAAAGAAGGAAGCCAATGAACTACTCGCCATGACGGTTGCTTCAATCAAGACCATGCGCGCTCACAAGCAATAAAGGATTTTAGATTTTGGATTAGGGATTAGGGACTCGAAGTCGCAGACAATTTTGGATCTTAGATCTTGGATTTTGGATTAGGCACTCGAAGTCGCATTGAATTTTGGATCGGGCATTTGACGTTGGCACGTGCTGAACTAGAGTGCTGAACTAAGGTTTAGCGCCACTAACGCGGGGACGTAGCAATGGTGAATCCAAAATCCAAAATCTAAAATCCAAAATCGCTTCGGAGGATCGTTTTGGTAGAAACGGCAATCGATCAGAAAGAGATGGAAGCGGCGCGCCGGTTGGCAGCGCGTTATCAGTTCCAATTCGTGGATCTGCGTGATTCGCGTCCTGACGCCGAACTGTTGCGCACCATTCCGCTCGAACTGATGCTCCACTATGAGTTTCTGCCTTTGGAAGGGTGCGACCACCAACTGGTGATTGTGGTGGCGGACCCGACCAACCTGGCGCGTTTGGATGAATTGGAAATCAAGCTGGACCGGCAGTTGGTGGTGCGGGTGGCGGCGCCCAGCCAAGTGCGCGAGTTCCTGAAGAAAACCGAACCCTCACAGCGCGTTTTGGATGATGCCACAGAAGAATTTCGCCTGGACGTGATTCGCGACGAGGAATCCGCCGGCGAAGGCCTCTCGCTCGAGCACTTGGTGGAGGAGCACGACGTCAGCCCCATGATCCGGCTGGTGGACTCGATCATTTTCGCGGGACTGGAGCGGCGAGCGAGCGACATTCACATCGAGAGCCGCGACAACTCGGTGGTGGTGAAGTACCGCATTGACGGGGTGTTACAGCAGGCCATGGCGCCCCTGGCGCGGGAGTTTCAGTCCAACCTCATTTCCCGCATCAAGGTGATGGCGGAATTGGATATCGCCGAGCGCCGCGTTCCCCAGGACGGCCGCTTCCGGGTGCGCTATCGCGGCCGCCCCATTGACTTTCGCGTCTCCATCATGCCCTCGATTCACGGCGAGGACGCGGTCCTTCGTATCCTCGACAAGGAATCCTTGCACGAGAAATTTCGCTCCTTGCGCCTGGAAGTGCTGGGATTGGCCGACCGGGAAATCCGGCGGCTGCGGCGCTTTATCCGTGAGCCCTACGGCATGGTGCTGGTGACCGGCCCCACCGGCAGCGGCAAGACCACCACGCTTTACGCCGCCCTCTCCGAAATCAAGTCCGATGAAGATAAGATCATCACCATTGAGGATCCGGTCGAGTATCAGCTTCGCGGCGTCACCCAGATTCCCGTGAACGAGAAACGTGGACTAACCTTCGCGCGCGGACTGCGCTCCATCTTGCGGCACGATCCGGACAAGATCATGGTGGGTGAAATCCGCGACAATGAGACCGCCCAAATCGCCATCCAATCGGCGCTGACCGGCCACTTGGTGTTCACCACGGTACACGCGAACAACGTGGTCGATGTGCTGGGGCGTTTCCTTAATATGGGCGTCGAGCCGTACAATTTTGTTTCGGCGCTCAACTGCATCCTGGCGCAGCGGCTGGTGCGAACGATTTGTGAAGCTTGCAAGCGCCCGGCGGAAGTGCCCATCCCCGTGTTGGAGGAGTCCGGCCTGAAACCCCAGGCGTGGAAAGACGTTACGTTCTATGAGGGGGCAGGCTGCCAGGAGTGCAATGAGACGGGGTTCCGCGGCCGCACAGCGATTGGCGAACTGCTTGCACTTTCTGATAATATTCGCGAACTTATCCTGGAAAAGCGGCCCTCCTCGGAAATTCGCCGCGCTGCGCACGACGAAGGAATGCGCTCGCTTCGGGAATCGGCGTTGGAAAAGGTCCAGCAAGGGCTGACAACTTTGCGGGAGGTTAATAAGGTCACCTTTGTGGAATGAAATGAACTGGGCGACTTGGAAAAAACGCTTGGGCTTGGAAGGGCACACACACACGGGGCGCTTCGTGGCGCCGACGTTCGCCCTGGATCTGGAAGCGGGTTTTGTGGTGGCCGCCCGTCTGAACCCATCCAAACGGCGGGTGCAAAGCGTGGGAGTGCGCGAACTACCGGAAGGGGCGCTGGCGCCTTCCGCCAACAAATCCAACGTCACGGACAGCGCGGCTGTCCGCCGCACGATCGCCGAAGTCAGCGAAAGGGTCGGAAACGTAGGCGGCAGGCTGGGCCTGCTGATTCCCGACGTGGCGGTGCGCGTGGCCTTGCTGCAATTTGAAACCCTTCCCGAAGATCATCGGGAGGCTGAGACCTTGGTGCTCTGGCGGATGCGCGAGTATCTGCCCTATGCGCCGGAGGAGGCCCGCCTTAGTTACCAGGTGTTGGTGAAGCAGCCCGGCTCGGTGGAGATTCTGGGTGTGGCCGTGCGGGAATCAGTGCTGGCCGAATACGAAGCGGCATTGGAAGGCATCAACGGGGGGCCAGCGTTGGTCTTGCCAGCCACCGTCGCGTTGCTGCCCCTGCTTCCGGAGGAAGCCAGCGGTCAACTTTTGTTGCATCTCTGCCCGGGGGCGTTGACCGCCGTGGTGGTGGCGTTTAACTGTGTGCGCTACTGGAGGACGCGGCCGCTGGAAGGTGACGCGGTGAGCAACCAGGAGGAAGTCGCGCGCGAGGCCACGCGCGTGTTGGCGACTTGCCAAGATCATCTGGGCGTGCAAGTTCAAAATGTGTGGTATTGCGCGCGTCCCCCGGCGGAGCCGGAGGTGGAGGAGGCTTTGGCGAGGGCCTTGAGCCGCGAACTTCGTCCGCTCCCGGGGAATTTCCTCCCCGCCACCGGGCTGCCCTCCGGGCAACGGGAAGCTTTTGACCATTTCGGAATGCCCTTTGCCGGGTTGGTGGCAAACCTGAGCTAATGTCATGTCCCGTTTATTTATTGACAGTGGATTCGCCCACCCCCCCCTGGCCCCCTCATCAGGGAGGAGGGAAGTTTATAAGTCGGCTCCCCTCCTCTCTGAGGAGGGGGCCATGGGGTGGTGGCTGTAAAGAATAAGGTGGGACAGTAACGACGATGAAAATTACCCTCAACCTTTCCCCCGCGGCGAGCGCGCGTGACCGATTTGCGCTGGCGTGGGCGGTTCCGGCGACGGTGGTCGGGTTAGCGGCGCTGGTCGTTTTGGGCCGCAGCTCGCTCAACGAATATCGTGAATACCTGGGAATCCAACACCAATTCACAGAAGTCCAGATGCATGCGGAGGAACTCCGCAACCAGGAAGTGGCCATCCGCAAGAAGCTGGAAGACCCGGCGTATCGCAAGTTGCTCCTTCAAGCCCAGTTTGTTAACAAACTCATCGACCAAAGGGAGCTTTCCCTCACGGAACTGAGTGCGCGGCTGGCAGGCCTTCTGCCGGAAGACGCTCACCTGACGGGCTTGGCGCTGACTTCCCCCAGGAAACCGGGAGATGACTACGTGGTACGGATGGGAATTACCGCCAAAAGCGAGGATGCCATCGACACGTTTCTAAACGACCTTGAAGATGCCCCTGACTTCAAAGATGTGTCCATCACTAACCAGGGATTTCAGGAAGAAAGCTCGCAAGGCCAGCAGGTAAACCTCATATGTACAGCGCGCTACTTGCCGGGAGCTGAGGAGGAGTTAGAAGCCAGGAGCCAGGAGCCAGAAGTCGGGAGTCAGAAGTCAAAAGTTGGAAGTCAAGCGGCTGAAGCTAAGAGTCAGAAGCCAGGCGGCAAGACTCAGGAGCCCAAAGCCGGAAGTAAGAAGTCAGAAAAAGGAGCAGGGCACTCAAGTGCGGAAGAGTCGCCGTCAAATCGTAAATCGAATCGTTGAAGCGACCGGCGTGGGGTTGCTGGCTTTGGACCTGGTGGTTTTCTTTGCCGTCTACCGGCCACTGGGAGATCGCAAGATGGACGCGGGAGCGCGCCGCCACGAATTGCTCCAAACCGTATGGGATCAGCAAGTTCGCGTCGATCTGTTGAAGAAATTTGAAGCGGCCTTTCCACAAGCAGGGAAGGGGCTGGAGGATTTCACCGCCAACCGCACCCCCTCGCGCCGGGAGGCTTATTCTACCGCTGCCCACCTGATTCATAAGTTGGCGGATGCCTCGGGGGTAAAGCTTTCCACCGTGGGATACCATTATGACAAGGAGCACCACGATCCCCTGGAGCGCCTGACGATCGAAATTAGTGCGCAAGGACCGTATGCGAGCTTGCTGAAATTTTCGCATGCTCTGGAGACCGCGGACGACTTCATGCTGGTCCGCGAATTCAACTTTATACCGGAGGGAGAGAATGGGGCACTCGGACTGCGGCTGGGTGCAGACCTCTACCTAACGCCATGAAACTACCGGCCGGAATCGACAAATGGGGAAGCGCCGTGCTGGGTGTGGTGTCCCTGCTGCTCGTGGCAAATCTGGTGGGGCAATATCGAGGCCTGCAGCCGGGGAATTCCCGGGCCAATCCTTCCCCGGCGAGCGGGTCACCCCGGCGGGCGGGGAAGGGCTCCTCCCATGCTACCGATGACCTTGCCCAGTACGATCCGGACGTTCACTTCGCGGCCTTGAAGGCACTGGATTCCCGTCCGCTTCCCGACGAGGACCGAAACCCCTTTGAGTTTGTGGGGGGGCCTGCCCCTCCAGCTCCCCCGCCGCCTGCCCCTCCCCCGAAGGTTCAGCCCCCTCCCCCGCCGCCTCCGCCATTGAAAGCAATGGGTTATAACGAATTGCCGGGAGGGAGGAAGGAAGCCATGGTCACTTACAACGATGACCTGGTGATGGTTCACGAAGGTGACCTTATCGGAACAAAGTTCAAGGTTGTGAAGATTAATCCCACGATGATTGTGGTTGAAGATGGCGACACACACCAAACTCTCGAATTGCCGTTTCCCCAGTAGTGATCGGCAAGGCCTGCGCAGGACAGATGGCATGGTGCTGGTCATCGTCATGATGGTGGCCACCCTGTTGTTAATTGCCTTGACGGCGGTGCTTCCGAGTGTCTATCAGGAGGGACAACGAGAGCGCGAAGCGGAGTTAATCTTCCGAGGAACCCAGTACGGCCGAGCCGTGGCGCTATTTCACCGCAAGTTTGGCCGCTACCCCGTGAGTGTGAAGGAGTTGCTGCAAACCAATGGGATGCGGTTCCTGCGCCAGGAGTATCGCGATCCCATGGATCCCAAGGGGAAGTGGCGATTTATTCATGTCAGTGCGTCAGGAGTGTTACTGGATTCCAAGAACCAGCCCTTGGGTATCCATCAAAATAACCCCGCGGGGATTGGTCAGAATACTTCCCCGAGTTCGATGCTGGGTGGGAACTCGTCCATGGGGGGGGCCAACTCCATGGGATTTCAAAGGGGCTTCAGCGGCATGGGGATGACCCCGCCCACGGGAGGTTCCGGTCAGACCGGACCCACTTCGTCCTTCTTCGGAAACCCAAACGAAATTCAGGGCGCTTACATTGCGGGGGTCGCCGCCACCAGCCATCACGAGTCCATCAAAATTTGGCAAAAGCACCACCATTATGATGAGTGGGAGTTCTTAGGGATCGACATGGGAATCTTTGGAATCCAAGTCGGGATGCCTGGTTACTCTTCCGGGCCAACGGGCGTGGGGCAACAACCCACATCACAGGGTCCGGGCTTCTCCCAAGGATCCTTTGGTTCCACGCCACCGCCCAGTAACTATTGAGCTTCCATAAATTGACTTTCGTCAAAAAATAATTAAGCGGGTGACAGTCAGCGAAAACTGTTTAGGATACCGACAAAAAGAACTTTTCACTTGAAAAGCTCCCCTTGTAAGTCTATTAACATGCTGTTAGGGGATATAAGGGCATATAGGGGGTTGTAAGGCATTCGCGGCGGTGCACATCCTGCTCCCCAAGTTGGTTTCTAACCAGCCGCGAACAGTTTTGGGTGCGGTTGATGTCAAACGAATCGACGCGAACCTCGGGTTTGATGGGAGCCGGATGGATGACACGAGGCCTGCGTCGTAAAGCGTGTGTTCTGGCAATAGGTTTGAGCCTGCTGATGGCGACGGTGGGTTTTGGGGCAGGCGGAACGACGACCACTACGGCGACTCCCGCTGCGGTGACGGTTTCTATTGCCAGCCCGGCGAGCGCACGGACGGTGCCGGTGAATGGAACCTTGCCCCTTACGGCCTCGGTGACGAACACTTCCAATACCGCCGTCACCTGGACCGTGGCCGGTACGCTTGCCGGTACCGTGACCAATGGCAACTCGACGATCGGCACGATCACGGGTGGAACTGCCACCCGCGTGACGTATAACGCACCGGCGGCCCTCCCGACGGGCAACAACCCGGTCACCATCACCGCGACCAGCCAAGCAGACCCCACCAAGTCTGCTTCGATTACGGTCACAATCAATCCTTCGGGATCGAGTCCAAACGCGATTAATGTACCGGCGAACACGGATGCGACCGGGGTTAACCTTAACATTTCCACCTCGAGCCCGACGCTAGGGCTTGCCGATGTCGGCCTCTGCACTGGAACTCTCACCCCAACCGTCAATCTACCCAGTTGCTCGTCGGGAGTGGCCAGCGTCACGATTTCGAAAGGATCGGCTGTAATCGTGTGGCTAGTGGGCCAGGGGTTGACCAATGGTAGTGGGACATTGCTGACTACCGGCCTGTCGGTGAGCGTGAGTCAGGGAACTACCAGCGATGTGACGGTATCCCAAGTAACGCCCCTGAGCCTGACGTCAAGCGGGCTAACGAACATTGCATTCCAGGTCCAGGTGAGTGCGGGCGCCACAACCGGACCTAGAAACATTATCGTGACCAACGGCGCCGGCGAGTTGCAGGCATTTATCGGTGCAATGCAAATCCAGTAGAGGTAGCAAGCCATGAAAATGCGTGTAGGGATTTCCGTAACCGTACTGGCCGGTTGGATGATGGCAATTTCACCGGCGCGGGCTACGACGCTCGTTTCCATGTCGCTGGAACAGCTTACCCAGGCATCCAGCGACATTGTACAAGCACATGTGGTCAACCAGGTGAGCCGCTGGAATGACGCTCACACCCAGGTTTTGACCATAACCACCATGGCGGTCTCGCAGGCGTTCAAAGGTAATGCTCCTTCCACGGTGGAAATCGAGCAATTGGGCGGTACGGTCGGCAACATGAGGGTCTTCGTTCCCGGGGACATTACCTTTCAACCGCAGGGGGAATACGTCCTCTTTCTCGAGCCGGCGCCCGAAAGTTCGCGCTATCGCCTGGTGGGGATGACGCAGGGCGCCTACCGTGTGTACCAGGATGCCACCACACACCAGGACCGAGTGATCGTGCCGTCGTTCCCTCAGTTACAGATGCAGATTCAGGCGATCAGCGCCGCGAACCCCGCAGGGACCCTTCCACTTGACGGCTTCCACAAATATGTGACCACCATCGTGGATGCAGGGATCCAGATTCCTCACGGACTTGCCCTGTCCGTAGCGATTGTTTCCACGGAGTCGCGTGGCGCCGGGCGCATGCATGTCTATGGGAAAACCACGACCGATTTGTTTCCCAACAAGAGCTTGGTGATACCTGCCGGGACAGAGGTCGAAGGCGAAGCGGTTCGAAGTAGCGCGATGTGGACCATCAATTGGGACGAACTGAACGTTCGGGGTGTTCACGCCCAGATTTCAGCGGCCAATCAGGAATCTGAGGGGAGCCTGCAGGGCAGAAGTTTAGTCCTCAAAGTGAGGTGAAACCAGTGAGCATGAGACGGATGACGATGGAGCGTCAGAAATTGGCATTGGGGGGTGTCGCCCTGCTGGGGATATGTTCCGCCGTCCTCTTGTTCGCGACCAACTTTCAACTCCAACCCGTCAGTTCCAGCATCCAGAGGGTCACGTGGGCGACGGGGAATATCTCCTGGAGTTTGAATCCCACGAACTCGATTGTGTTTT
>JBEKAD010000186.1:0-8483 GCA_050018435.1 Terriglobia bacterium | reverse complement strand
AAGTACATCTCGGGATTCGTCGCGTGGGTCGCTCCCTTGGCGATGCTCCCGGTACTGATGTTGCTGGCCCTGGCGCTGCCGGGTGGAACAGCAGTGTCTGCTGCCCCCCCGGCCCAGCAGCCGGTGAACGGCCAAGCCCGCGTGGAACTGCACGTGGCGGTCGTGGACGAGAACGGCACGGCGGTTCCTTCGGCGCGCATCACGCTAACTCCCAAGCTGGGGATGGCCGTGCGGGGTGAAACCGATTACGCCGGCCGCAAGGAATTCTCCGGCCTCCTGCCAGGTGACTACTCTCTGCACGTCGAGAAAGAAGGGTTTTTCGCGGTCACGCAGCCGGATATCCCGGTGGGAGAAGTGGCCAGCGCGGAGGTGACGCTGAACCACATTCGGGAATTTTCCGAGCAAGTGAACGTGGTCTATTCGCCCCCCGCCATCGACCCCGCCAAAACCCAGGCGAGTGAAACTTTGAACAGCGAGCAGATCATTGACTTGCCCTTTCCCGTGACCCGCGACAT
Source organism: Terriglobia bacterium (assembly GCA_050018435.1). GTDB lineage: Bacteria > Acidobacteriota > Terriglobia > UBA7540 > UBA7540 > Bog-366. The sequence goes on along the minus strand of JBEKAD010000186.1, from coordinate 7,968 downwards.
TCGCTATGCGCTGCCGCTGCTGCCCGGAGTGCTTCAGGATTCCACGGGGCAGCTTCACGTGGACGGCGCCAGCACGCGCCAAGTCTACGACCAGATTGACGGCTTCAATGTTTCCGATCCCGCTAGCGGCCAGTTCCTGACGCGCGTCAGCGTGGATGCCCTGCGGTCCGTGGACGTGGCCAGCAGCCGCTATTCAACGGAGTTTGGCAAGAGTTCGGGCGGTGTCATCAGCCTGCGCACGGGCACCGGCGACGACCATTGGCGCGTGACGGGCACCGATCCCTTTCCCGGTTTGACGGACCGGAAGGGCCTCCATGTGAATAACTGGACGCCGCGCGGCTTGGTGTCAGGCCCCATCCGCACCGGCAAGGCGTGGTTCATGGACGCGTTGGAGGGTGAGTACGACATGACCATTTATGCCGAACTACCCGCCAACGCCGACCGTTACCAAATATTCCGCGGAAGCAACCTTTCCAAAGTGCAGATGAACCTGGCGCAAAATAACAATCTTACGGTAAGTCTCCTGGTGAATTCCCTCGACTCTCCGCATTCAGGGCTGAACCCGCTCAACCCGATCTCCACCACACAGCGGTACTCCACGAATGCCTACTTGTTCAACGCCAAGGATCAGCACCTTTTCCAAAACGGCATTTTGCTGGAGGCGGGCGTGGCCACCAGCACTTTTTACAGCCGCTTGGTGCCCTTGGGCGCCCAAACCTACGTCGTCACTCCCAACGGAACCAGCGGCAATTACTACCTCAGCAACCACGGCCAGGGCGAGCGCACCGAGGTTATCGGCAACGTGTTTTTGCCGCCCTCGCACTGGGCCGGAAAGCACGAGATCAAACTCGGCGTCGATTTCGATCGTCTCGACGATCATCAGGAATACACCCGGCAACCTTACCTGGTTGAACGCACCGACAGCACTCTCGCGCGGCGCATCAGCTTTACCAGCGCGCCGCCGTTCACACGCTACAACCTGGAGGCGAGCGGCTATGTGCAGGATCGCTGGTCGGTAACGCCAAGGTGGCTGCTGGAACCGGGCGTGCGCTTCGATGCGGATCAGATTGTCCGCGGGGTGGCGGCCTCACCGCGCCTCGCTTCCACCTTCCTGGTGAAACGCCATGGCGACAGCAAAATCTCCGGGGGCATCGGCGTCTATCGCGACCCGAGCAACCTGGATATCCTCACTCGCTCGCTGACGGGCACGCGAACGGATTTCTTCTACGATGCCAGCGGGCTGAATCTGCTTCAACCCCCCGTCCTCAGCACCTTCACCATCAACCCGGACCAGTTGCGCTTCTCGTTTGTCACCAACGCGAGCGTGGCATTCGAGCAGAAACTACCGCGGACCACTTACCTGCGCATTGAGCTTATGGACCGGCGCGCCCGCAATCTCTGGACCTTCATCAATCCCGGCGCCTCTACTTTGCCTGCCGGTCCCTTCTCCGGCCAGTTCACCCTGACCAACAACCGGCGCGACCACTACGACTCCGCCGCGCTGACCTTGCGGCACGTCTTCAAGCAGAATCATGTGGTGTTCGCTTCTTACACGCGGTCACGGGCTCTTTCCAACGCCGACTTCGGATACAACCTTGATAACGTGCTCTTCAGCCCGCAGGCGGGCGGACCCTTGGCGTGGGACACGCCCAATCGTTTCCTTTCATGGGGCTGGCTCCCTTTCACTCACAAGATTGACGCGGCTTACACCCTCGACTGGCGCACCGGCTTCCCGTTTACCTTGCAGAATGACTCGCAGGAAGTGGTGGGCGCCCCGTATTCGCGGCGTTTCCCGCCCTACTTCTCACTCGACGTCAGCCTGGAGCGGCGGTTCACCTTCTTTGGATTCCAATGGGCGGTGCGGGCTGGTGTGGACAACATCACCCACCGCGCCAATTATTCCTTTGTTGATTCTAACGTCAACTCACCTAACTTCCTCGCCTTCTCGGGAGCTCCGGGGCGGTCCCTTATTGCACGTGTCCGGCTGCTGGGAAGAAAGTAGCCGCGACCGTCCAACGCTGCAACCCAAAGTCCCCCCCAAGGCGTGTCCCGGGTCATAACCAAGCATGAGGGCTCAGGCGACCGCGGTCTGGCATCCCCGACAGGAACCTTCCGGGGCGTCACTGCTCCAGAACGAACTAATCGTTCTTGAGGGTGATGCTCGCAGCCGACGGTTGGGCGTGCGTTGTGCGTCCTCGTCGACAGCTTCGTCGCTCACATCCTGACCAGTTCCACGCGCCGATTCTTGGCACGACCCTCGGGCTTGTCATTATCGGCGATCGGGTCACTGTCGCCGAAGCCCGCCGAGCTCAGCCGGTCACCCGCTATGCCCGCTTTCGCCAGTGCTTCCACCACCGCTGCGGCGCGCGCCTGCGAGAGCTTGACGTTGTATTCGTGCGTCCCGACGTTGTCGGTGTACCCGTTGATGGAAAGCTTGAGATCCGGAGACTGCTTCATCATGCGGATCACCTCGTTTACGGTAGGCCTGCTTTCCGGCTTGATGATCGCCTTGTCGAAGTCGAAATTGATGTAGATCGTCACGCGGCCATGCAGATCGAGCGCAGCCTTGAGCGCCTCAGCGGAAGTTGGCGAGGGGGAAGGTGAGGCGGAAGCCTCAACGGCCGTCCACTCCAGGCAGAGTGCATTGGACTTCCCACTCTCGTCCGTACCGCGGATGGCGAGAGCATGAGGCGCCGCCAAGGTCTCGTTCGTGGTGCTGACGGTCAGACGGGTCTTGGAGATTTCTGTAAGTTGAATGGTGTCCGAATCGAATTGGAAGCGAAGGCTGGGATCAGGAGGCACAGAGGTTGCGCGCATCTGGAGATTTCCCTTATATCCGTGGTTGGCGAAGAGGGTGAGGGGGTAATTGTAGGTTTGGCCACGCGTCACCCCCTGGCTCTTGAGGTTCTGGTCAGTGGCAATGATGAAATCTCCGATCCTGATGCTGCAGGGAAGCCCGTCGGGGTCGAAGGGGAGGGCCAGCTCGCGAGTCACCAGTTTCTCGTACTCCGGTCCGACCTTCTGGTCGATATCGAAACCGTCATAGATGATGAGGCCCCGGCCAAAGTGCGCGTAGGCCTCCACGAAGCCGTTGTCCTTGTTTTCATTCGTGGTAAACAGGTGTCCGCACCAGTGGCTGTCGTATTGGGTAATGAGGTTGGAATCCCCCAGCTCATTTTTGTTTTCGCCCTCGCCGGCCAACCAGGAGGTGACATTCAGGAAACCAGCTTCTTTAGGCTGGCCGGTGGCGAGGCTATTTTCCTCGACAAGAATGAGCTGGTCGCTGGATGCGCCATGCGCGCCGGGATTGCTGGAGGCAAACCGGTAAGGCAGGAAGCCGTAGTCCGGCCCCTTGCCACACGAATCCGCGTCCTGGATGATGAGCTTGTGGCCCTGCGCCACCCACGCCGTTAAGGCCTTCTTGAAGGCGCTCGGCAAGCGCTCGCACACTTGCGAGAGCACCACCGTGTCAAACCCTTCGGCGCCCAGCAACCTTGCCGGGGTTGCGAACTCTGGGCCTCCAAGACTCAAGAACTTGATATGACTATAGATTGAACGCTCGGGCCGACCCTCGGAGGTAGCCGTGGCGTAAGTTAACGGCGGATACTCCTCCTCGCCATTGACGACGAGGACGTTTTCACTTCCGCCATGCGCAGCTGGGGGTGGGTTGGCCACCGTACGGGGCGCGCACTCTTCCGCAGAAGACGCCTGACGAACCGAAGTGGCCGCCCCCGGTGCGGCGGAAATCGGCGGCTTTGCCGGGAATATTTTTTCCAGGGGAGCGCCGCTGAGGAGAGCAGCAAGATCGGGATTGCGCTTGAGCATCGGAACATAGCCAGGGGCGCTTCCTTCAATGACTCTGACCTTACCCAGTTCCACGTCAGCTTTGTCACCATAGTTGGAGAGCACGCGGATCTTCACGTAACGCGCCGCGTTGGGCTGAAACGAGATTACTTGGTCACCCGGATCGTTGGACAAGGTCTTTTGTGCAACCTTCGTAAATCCCTGGTCGGGACTGTCCCTTGAGACCCAGATTTCGACGTCCTTGGCCCACATCGTGGCGCTATTGCGGGTGGCAGTGTTGATGACGACCATGGCGATCAGCGCCGGCTGGTGGCCGAAGAAGGATAGAACAATTTCCTGCGGAAAATCCTTTGGAAAATCGGAGTCAGCAGAACACCAACCGGTATCCTCAAAACCCTTGCTTGCCAGGAGCGTCCAAGCCGACCACTCCGTTTTAGGGTACTGCGAGCTGACCCTGTCGACGCGCCCGCCCATGTCGAGCGAGGCGAGGTTCACGCCCCCTGCGGCTGTTTCCGCGGGAGCCGAAGGGGCCTCAGCGGCGGTGCCCGACCCTCCCAAAACAACCGCTGCGAACACCCACCACAAAATAGCGATGCCGACGCTCGCATGGCGCCGCCACTCCGACCACAAGCCGTGTGCCGTGTCCATAATTCCTGCCTCCTTATAGTTGGCTAATGTCAGTCTGTGCCTTTCTCCGCTCTGCTCTCTAAACTGCTTATGTGGGATCGTGATCGCATGATCGCCCCGCACCCCTCGCAGGGAAAACGGTGCAGCAGGTCGGTCAGCGGCCTCACTGCTCCAGCACGAACTGGTCGTTCTTCTGGGCGATGTGCAGGGTGGTTTGCTGGGCCAGCGCTACGCGCACGTGCTCCGCCTTCAGGCTCGTCCCCCCGGCGTTGACCACCACGGTGTACTCGCCCGGCGGCAGTTCCTCCGCGCCCGCGCCCGCTTCGCCTGCCGCCACCTCCTTGCCCGCCGCGTCCGTGACCGTATAGGGAAAGCGCTCGACCGCTGCCATTTGCAGCGCCCGCGCCAGGGCCGGGCCACTATCCGCCGCGTAGAAGCGGCCGCCCGTGGCCTGCGCGAAGCTGCCCAGTTGCTTCTGCACCGCCTGTCCGGTGAGCGTGAAGCCCACGATGTTCAGGGTGATGTCGAGCCCCGAGGCCTTCAATTGCGCCGCGGCCTTCACCGGGTCGCCGTGGCAGCTCTCCTCGCCGTCCGTAATCACGATGACCGTGCCCCCGCCCACCTCCTTCAAATCGGCCGGCGACTGGAGAACGGAATAGACCAGCGGCGTCTCGCCTCTGGGCTTCACCGCTTCGGCCGCGCTGAGGAGGGCCTTCTGGTCGAGCTTCTGGATGGGCACGACGAGTTCGCTATCCGTACAGGTCTTGGGTGAGCGCGAGCTTTCGCGGTGGCCGTAAATGCGCAGTCCTACGTTGAAATCGCTGGGCAGCGTGGCCAGGACCTGGCTCAAGACGTCGTGCGCGGTGGACCAACGGGTCTTCTTGCCTAACGCCGTCTTCATCGACCCCGAGGCATCGAGGATGATCTCCAGATTCTTGCGCGTCTTGGGGGGCCGCTCGAGCGTGCTCACGATGGAAAGTTCGCCGGTCTGTGGTGCGATCAGTTGCAGGCAAAGGGTGTTGGACTTGCCGGCGGCGTCCAAGCCCTTCACCTGGAGCGCCTGGGGAGTGGAAGGCGCGTTGGCGGGCAGCGTCAGAGAAAACTTGGTTTCCGCCAAGCCGTCCAAGCCCACGGAGGCGGGAGCGAAGCTGGCTTGCATACCGTCGAGACCGGGGGAGGCCGTGACCGAGAGGCCAACGGTCCCCTTGTAGCCTTGGTTCGAGAGCAGGGTCAGCGGGTAGTCATAGCTCCGGCCCGGCAGCAGCGGCCGTTCCATCAGGCGTGTGTCGGTCGTCACCACAAAGTCGCCGATGCGCGCGGCGCACGGCAGGTTATCGGGGTCGAAGCCCTGGGCGAGTTCGCGGGCGACCAGGGTGTCATACCCGACCGTACCCATCATGTCGATGTCGAAGCCGTCGTAGATAATTAAGCCTCGGTCGTAATGAGCGTAGGTATAAGCAAAGCCGAAGATGTTGTTCACGTTCCGCACCACCATATGACCGCACCAGTGAGGGTCCCAGGCGGTCAAGGTGTTCGAGTCGCCGAGTTCGTTGCGGTAATCATCCGTACCATTCTCCCAGGCAGCTACGTCGATGTAGCCGGGGCGGCCCCGGCGGCCGTGCGCCATCCAGTTCTCCTCCACGAAACGCAGGAAAGTACCCTCTGCCCCCTGCGCTCCCGGGTTGTTGGTCTTGAAGAGGTACGGCAACCACGAGTAATCGGCGCCGGAGGGGCACTTGTCGGCATCGTGAATGATCAGCTTGTGGCCCTCGGCAACCCAGGGCGCGAGCGCCGGTTTGAACTCCGCCGCCAGCGGTGAGGGGTTGCCCTCGCAGACCTGCTCCAGCACAACCGTGTCATAAGCGTACTTGGGGGCGAGCATCCAGGGCCGGGCCCGGTTCCCCGGAAGAACGGTGTAATCGGCGCGCCCCGCTGCTGCCAAGTCAGGCCGCTTTTGGAGGTAGTCCGGATGGTTCTTCAGGTAGATTCCCCCGTAGCCCGTGTTGCCATTGGTCCAGGGCGCAGAGGCGAGCACCATGACGTGTTTGCTTTCACCGTGACCCGGCGGCGGGGGCGCGGGAGGTACAGGCACACATGCCGGGGGAACTCCCGCCGCCGGCACCGCTGTGCCTGCACTCTGGGAGGGGTGAGGCCCCACCAGGTCCGGGCGGCGGGCCAGGAGTGGCGTGTAGCCGGACCGCTGTGACTCCATCACCTTCAGCTCGGTGAGGGAGAACGTCTCGCCCCCCTCCTGGGTGTGCAGCAGCCGCAACTGAACGTATCGCGCCTCCACCGGGTCGAAGCGCACCGTGTTTTCCCCGCTCCCGGGAAGGGTGGCGGTGGCCACTCGCGTGAAGCCCTGCTTCGGCCCGGTGCTCGATACCCACACCTCCACATCGCGCGCCGAGTTGCGAGGTGGTGTGTCGGGATCGACAAGAATCGTGACCCGGTCGATCAGCACCGATTCATGATCAGCAAACGACAGCACGATTTCCTTCGGCCCGGGATCGTCGGTCGACTGCCAGTTTGTGTCTTTGTCCCCGTCGATCAGGTTCAAAAGAGCGTCTTGGCTGCCCAAGTCGTCATCCGCGGTCCCGGTCGCGCTCTCCACTTTACCGCCCCACGCCAGCGCCGCTACATTGCCATCGAACTGCCGCGCCGCAGCTTGGGCGGCCGGTCCCGTCGCCCCACCCCCGGCTTCCGGCGAGGCTTGCCCTCCCGCTTCCGGCCCGCCTGCGAAACGGCCTCCGGCGGAACCCGCGGGCGGTTTCACGCCCATCCGGCTGAACCATCCTTGCCGATACCCCACTACGGCGAGTCCTGCGGCCACTGCCAGTAATACGAAACCCCCGATAGCTACACCCAACACCTTCTTCATAAGTCCTCCCCGACGTGTATTCCGGGCCATGACCCGGAATGAGGGCTCAGGTGACCGCGGTCTGAATTACGATGATCAAGAAGATTGCGGCAGTCCTATTGAGGTTCACCGGAGTCCGTGAAAAGATTCCTTCATGAAAGTATTAGAGCCATCACAGGCAAGAGCTCGGCCCTTTCCTGCTTCGACCTTCCTCTTAAAGCACTACCTCCTGTACTGACCAATTGCCTTGCCAGCTCATACTTTTCCTTGCGATTGATCCTGCCGTGGCAGAGAAACATCCGCGCGCCCTCCGGTATCCCAGTCGGGAACTCTCAGCGCGTCATTACTCCAGTACGAATTGATCGTTCTTGAGGGCGATGTTTACGGTGGTCTGCTGAGCAAGGACCACACGGACGTGCTCGGCTTTCAGGTTCGTGCCACCGGCATTAACGACCACCGTGTACTCGCCGGGAGGCAGTTGTTCCGCACCCGCCCCGGCTTCGCCCGCGGCCACCTCCTTGCCCGTCGCGTCGGTGACAGTATAGGGAAAGCGCTCGACCGCTGCCATTTGCAGCGCTCGGGCCAGTGCCGGGCCACTATCCGCCGCGTAGAAGTGACCGCCGGTGGCCTGCGCAAAGCGACCCAGTTGTTGTTGCACGGCCTTCCCCGTCAGCGTGAAC
>JBEKAD010000185.1:0-8517 GCA_050018435.1 Terriglobia bacterium | reverse complement strand
CTGGAATCGCTAGTAATCACGTATCAGAACGACGTGGTGAATACGTTCCCGGGCCTTGTACACACCGCCCGTCACATCACGAAAGTGGTTTGTACTAGAAGTCGCAATTCTAACCGCAAGGACGATAGCGCCCAAGGTATGAACCATGATTGGGGTGAAGTCGTAACAAGGTAGCTGTAGGAGAACCTGTGGCTGGATCACCTCCTTTCTAAGAGAGAACCGTCCCGATGGTCCCGATCTGATCGGGACCGGCATCGGGAGGATGCTCGGCGCTCTGGAATCTCAAATTTCAAATTTGAAATTTCAGAGGGCGTGGCTGCTCAACTCAGAGGTCAAAGAGAAGTTAACAGTCGGTAGTTAACAGCTCACAGTTTCAAGACATACAAGGCCGCGAGCAATCGCGGCCTTTTGCTTTTGGTCTTAATTTTAATGTCGAGAATGTGTTATACTCTGCTTTGCCTGTTCTTTGGCATAGGCCAAAAATTTACACGGGCGGAAAGTGATTCATCTGAATGTTTTGAAGATAGTTTTATACGTACTGGCGGCTTTGGGAGTAATTTGGATATTGCGAAGACTGTTACCTCGGAAGCAGGAATTTATTCCCGCATTTATTCTCGGATTGATGGTTCAGCTAAAGGCTGAACTGTTGTCTCTGTCCGCACGATGGTCCTCCGCAGCACTAAGGGCGGGATTGACGATCGGTGGCGAAGCCATGAATCTGCGTAAGTTAGGGTAAGTTAAGGATATGGGGAAGTTCCAGGGCGGAAAGGCCGCGAGCAATCGCGGCCTTTTTGCTTGTGCTTGGGCGGTGGTACATTCTCCGTATTGCGTTCGTGTGCAACCTAATGGTAACCTCGTGGCTTCATGGTAGTCCTCACCGACTACGAGGGGCGACCCGTCAGACTGACCGATGAGCGGTGGGGTCATGTCGAGGAGCACCCTGAGATGGCCGGGTTGCGAGAGGCTGTCGCGGAGACCCTTCGTAAGCCCGAGGCCGTCATCGAGTCGGCCAGCGACCCCCTGGCGAGACTTTACTATCGCTTCTATCATCGTACAATGGTGGGTGGAAAGCACCTGTGTGTTGTGGTCAAGATACGGGCGGACGACGCCTTCGTCGTGACCGCGTGCCTGACAGACCGCGTGAAGAAAGGTACCCTTCTATGGCCGAAAGAATCGTGAAGATATGGCTTGATCCTGAGGCCGACTTCTTGGAAGTCATTTTCGAGCGCAAGCCGGGTTATTCCCGCCCCACTGAGAACGACCAGGTGATGGAAAGAGTGGACGAGGAAGGGAACGTCATCGGTTTTTCCGTGCTGCGTGTCAGTTCCCTGAAGAAGACGCCACTCGAAGTGGTTCTGCGGTAGGCGGCGCTGTGTGCCGCCAGGCCTGCCCAACTGAGAGGTCAAAGAGAAGTTAACAGTCGACAGTTAACAGTTCACAGTTTAGAACCATGAGGCCGCGAGCCATCGCGGCCTTTTTGGTTTTGGGAGTATGATCGTGGATGTCAGGTCGGCCCGCGCACCGCCAACGCCCCTTTTGAGGATCGCCTCGAGGATGGGAAACGGCTTTTTGATTACCGGCTCCAACCGGGAATCGTCGAGACCAGCAACGCCCTCAATCTGATGCGGTCAATCGGTCTGGACGTGCGACGAGCCTATGTTGGCGGCTGGCATGTATGCGGCGGCCGCGCAAGTTCGTAGCCGCGGCATGAACTCTATGCCGTGGGCAGGTGAAGGTCATAGGGGGTAGTGCGGCCTCCCCGAAGACCCCGACACCCATCGCCAACAGTTCTCTACCATCGCCGCCCAAGATACAAGCCACGGTCAGCGCAGTGCTGACCGTGGGCTTTTCTCATGCCCGATAGCCCAGCGGCAACCACACGTCGTCAATCTGGGTGGGGCACGCCGCTACCGTCGCCTTGTCCAAAGCAAAGTTGTTGTAACTCGACCACGGCCAGTCTTCCGGCCTCTTCGCCAGCCCTTCCGCACGGGATTCATCTGCATGTGTTCCAGTTTGTCACGGAAGGAAAAGCCCACGGTCACGAGAGCAGTGAGCCTGGCTACCCGCTGGCATATTTGGGATTTGCGATTTTCGATTTTGGATTGGCGTTGCGATCCCCGGGCGCATGTAATGCCCTGCCACAATCACTATGATTTGATGGCCGTCGCGACCCCAGGCGAAGGCGGCTTGGGGTATCTCCAGGATAACCGCAAGGTAAGCCACGGTCACGAAAATGTCGCGGTCAGAATGGAACGGACGCCGCAACCAGGACATGCGGTCAATCTACGCGTGATGCCGTGCGGAGGTAATAATAAACCGAACGGGCAAGTGCTGGTGGGCACGAAAACCCGCGGACCTCCGACAGCAAACGTCCGCGCTACGCTTGCTCCCGTTGCGGCAGCCCCAGCCATGTTCTGGGGGGCTGGACCAAAGCAAGCAACAATTAGGGCGCTGAAGACCCGCGAAGGGTGTATGCTTTGGGAAAGTTGCGAGCTAAAATGGATATGTCGCTCGACGGACACGTTCACATTTAGCCGTGGGAAAAGCTATTTGCTTGAAAGGAATTGCCGCATTGAGCCTCGTATTGAATTTCTCACCCATCGAATTTGAGAATGCCGAAATCGATGTAGGCCTGTTTTCTTATGGCATAGATGGCGACCAGGTACTGAAACAATTACGTCAAGAGAATTGGTCAACGCACGTCTTTCGCCGGGATGGTCCTGATCAGATCGTGGCCGTTCCAATCGTAGCAAACGCTCCAAAGCTAGGGGAAGGAACAAAGAAAATACTCCTCAAGGAAAACCTCGGGCTCAGTGCTTCTCTCATCCGTAATTCGCTCATCAACTATCTGGCTGGCCTCCCCCGGACTGTTCTTAAGTATGATCCTATACGCTTCATTGCGCAAGACGATATCTTGCGCTCCTGTCTTCCGTCTGGCCTTGCCTGTCCGGACTGGCTCGGAGTGCGCCTGCTATACGAGATGGCCGTCCGCCCAATCTATTTTTTCAAACACGAACCATTCGTCGCGGCCGTTTTCGATGTGAGAACCACGCGGATTTTGGACCGCACTGTCGGGGAGCTGGTCAGAGACGGATTTTCACCAGTGGGCCATTACGTTGCCACACGAGTGTCCAGATATCAGGACCCAAGAATTGCTCCGCACCCAGAACTTGTCGGAAAAGTCGAAGCGGTTAAGGGGTCTACGCTTGCTCTCGTTGATTCTAAAGATGACATCCAGTCCGTCGATGCGCATGAAGTTTGGCTTGAAAAGAGGGCCTTTCCCACCTACTTGGCTCACGCGTTCCAGGGCAACGACCAGCTCATTGGATCGGCGCTGGAGAAGGCGAGGGCAGATCTCCGTTCTGGACCGAAGAAGCTGGAGCGAATCAATAGCGTCGTTAAGTTCTTTGCGTCCAAGCAACACTTTCTAGCGCCTGGTATTTCCTTCAAATTCTCGCCGCTTCTCAGCAACGCGTCAAAGGGTCTATTCCCTACATTGGAAAGTGCGCCCAGGCCAACCTACATCTTTGACCAGACCGGGTCTAAGACTGACACATGGAATGATCATGGTCTGAATCAGCATGGCCCCTACACTGCGAAAGTATTCACACCCAATCGTCCGAGACTCTGCGTTGTCTGCCAAAAGGCTCAAAAGGGCCGCGTAGAGCAATTCCTACACAAATTTATCAACGGCATTGTGCTTCCACCGGCGCCACCCACTTATCGAGGCAAGCCGCAACGGAACTACTTCGAGAAAGGCCTATTACGGAAATACGCCCTTCAAGATGTTACCCATGAGTTTTTCGTGGCAGAAGATCGCTTACCCCGGTCTTACAAGGAAGCGTGTAGGCAAGCCCTGGAGAAACACGGGGAGGGAACAAAATGGGACCTCGCTCTCGTACAAATCGAGGAAAACTTTCATCAGTTGCCAGTGGGCCAGAATCCTTACTTCATTGCCAAAGAAAGCTTCCTGGCACATCAGATTCCGGTGCAGGAATTCGAGATCGAAACGGCGCAGAAACCCGACCGAGAGCTACAATACTCCTTAAACAACATGGCGTTGGCTACATATGCCAAGTTGAACGGGATTCCTTGGCTCCTTAAGGCGAACCCAACTATCGCCCATGAGCTTGTCATAGGCCTCGGGAGCGCAAGCATCGCCGAAGGCCGCCTCGGTAACCGCGAACGATACGTGGGAATCACAACTGTGTTTAGCGGCGATGGCAACTACCATCTTACAAATGTCTCAAGAGCCGTCACTATCGACAACTACGAAGTGGCTTTTCTTGATGCTCTCCGCAAGGCAGTTTCCAAAGTGCAGCAAGACATGAATTGGCAGGCCAAGGATCACGTCCGTTTAGTGTTTCATGCTTCCTTCAAGCGGTTTAACCAAAATGAAGTGAATGCCGTGAAGATGCTCATGGAGGACTTGGGTGACTACGAAGTGGAATACGCTTTCCTTCAGCTCAGTGAAAAGCACCCGTATTTGCTTTTCGATAAGAGCCAGAACGGTGTCGTAGACTTCGAGACTAAGCGAAGCAAAGGGGTGTATGCGCCGAGGCGCTCTTCGACCTTGCAACTGTCCAACCGAGATGTACTCCTGTGGCTGACCGGGCCATCTGAAGTGAAACGGCCTGAGGACGGGATGCCGAGCCCTCTTCTTCTTACTCTGCACAAGAACTCGTCGTTTACGGACATGACGTACTTGACCCGCCAAGTTTTTGCATTCGCTTGCCACTCGTGGCGCACGTTCTTGCCTGGGTCGGTACCGGTGACAATCCAATATTCCGACTTGATCGCTAGGACGCTCGGCCATCTGTCGCTGTTTGATAAATGGGATCCGGACGTCATGCTGGGAAGAATCGGCAAAACGCGGTGGTTTCTGTGAACTCCACGTCGGGTTTATTGCTGACAGATGCTCGGGCTGCGCTTCAACGCACGCTAGCACATCGTCCGCAGGCAGATCTGGCAATCGTCTTTAGCCACTGGATATTGATGAGGCCAGAAGACGTTACGGAGGCCACGAAGATTGCCGCTGCGACGATGCAGCGAAGTGGTGCACAGCAAGATTTTCAGACAGTCGCCTCGCTTGGTTTTGCGACGGCGTCGGGCCTCCTCGGTGTAGACGTATCAGCAACATTGAAGCAGGGATTGGATAGACTGGCTGGCCGCCAGCCGTTTGTTGACGAAGTTCCAATGCCATTTTGCTCGGATGCAGTGGGAATCCTGGGCGTGGCCCTCGGCACCAGATCTCTTGCTGACACCTCTGTTTCAGCCAAAATTGTTGCCTGGCTTTCGAAGTTTTTAAAGACTATCTATCACCTCGATGGCACGGAAAACTGGCAGCGTTGTCTTTTTCACGCAGCAGATGGCCTCCTTGGAAGCAAGATAGGAATACCCACCCCTCCCCAGCAGCATGCGGAAGACGTTCGTGTTGCCCTCAGAGCAAAAGGTCTTGTCGGGGACCAGGAAACAGAGAAGGAAGATCAGAAGGCCCTAGAGCTGGTAATTCTGGAGGGTGCAAAGGATATTCCCTACCAGCGTGCAGCCATCAGACTTCTTGCCTTGGAGTACATAGTACGCTCTGCCCCCGCCATGGTTCCAGGACGCATCTCTGCGCAAGACCTTGTGCGCCTACTGGAGCGCGTCCCTGCAGGGCTCAGGAAATGGACTTGGGAAACTAAGCCACGCACAGCGAGCGCTCCGCTCCGGCAGTGGCACATCGATCACGAATATCACGTGCAGAACCTGCTCTGGCTTTTGCTTGCGCCAATTCTTCCAGACTTGGACGATGAGCAATATCTCGCAAAAATCGCCCAGAAGAATCCCCGCGCTGACCTTTATATTCCCTCGATGAAGCTCATAGTTGAAGCTAAGTACCTGCGGCCAGAAGAAAAAATACAGAAGATTATCGATGAGATTTCCTCGGACGCGAGTCTTTACAACGCAATGGGCAACGACTGTGCCGGCATCATTCCTTTTATCTGGGATGACAGTGCAAGATCGCAGGAGCACGATTACTTACGGCAGGGCCTAAAGAAGCTGCCGGGAATTATCGATGCCGTCGTCGTTTCGCGCCCAAGCGATTGGATAAAAGAGGCAGTCGCGCAACAATCGCAGTTAAAACTCGAAAGGAAAACTCGAAAACGAAAACAGTGACCGCCTACGGGTTTTCAATCTCATCCTCCCATAATGATGAGCTCTCACCGGGCGTCACTTCACCATAGGTATTACGTTGTGGTTAGGCAAACATAGCCAGCAGGTAGCCACGGTCAGCGCTGTCCTAACCGTGGGCTTTTCTCATGCCCTATGCACCAGCGGCAGCCGCGCGTCCTCAGTCTGGAGAGGCACGTCGCTACCTTCGCCTTGCCCAAAGCAAAATTGCTGTAACTTGACCACCGCCCATCTCCCGGCCGCTTCACGAGACCTTACGCACGGGATTCATGTGCATGTGTTCCAGTTTGTGATGGAAGGAAAAGCCCACTTTGATAATCGCTTCGCGGTACGTCATGTGCTGCCTGCTTGCACTGCGGGGCACTTCTCCCGGCGAAAATCACGCGACTTCCGGGGGCGTGCTTAACACTGGGTGCCTGCGCCCACCGGGGTCTGTCGGGCCAAGGCACGAGCCCCGGCGTTATTTAGAGGCGTAATGAGGCTCTCATCGTCCCCCTTTTGGAACCTACCGTCAAGTTGAAGATGACCGACAATCGCCGTCGATGTCTGGCCCCGACTTGCCTGCCCGATCAATTCTAATTCATCCGTCGGAAGGAAGGCGTCCGCCGCCAGGATCGCTGCATCGTCAGACCCAAAGGATCTTGAGGGTGGTCCCCACGCGCTCGAAGTCCTTGTCACTCGTGACCAAGGTTGCCTTCCGGGCTTGGGCGAGCGCGGCAGCGAAACAGTCGGCGTAGGGAAGATTGTACTGAGCTTTGAGGCTTGCGGCCAGCTTGGCCAGTTCCATGTCCGCGTCGAAAACCTGGATGGGAAGCTGGGCGATCTCTTGCAACTTGGCGGCGGCCGCTTGCTCCCCGCGCGTCCGCCAGATCGAGTAGTACACCTCACCCCAGTTGACGACGGACATCAGCAGGGGCCACTTGGCTTCGGCGGCTTTGGCGAGCAGTTCTTCGACTGTATCGGCTCCCGGGCGATCTTCGAAGAAGCTCATGAGGGCGCTGGCGTCGAGGACGTGACTTTTCACAGAGCGCGCGCTCTCTTCCGTTCCTCAATCAGAAGATCCAGCGCCGACGGGCCGCCCTTGAGCGATCCACGCAGGCCGCGAATGAATTCCCGTGTAACCGGCTGCATGACTAGACGCCCGTTCTCCTCGACAAAGGAAACCAGCGTTCCCTTCTTGATGCCGAATCGCTTGCGTAGCCGCGCCGGAATAACCAGTTGGCCCTTAGTTGTAACCACGCTTGTCTGAACCTTCATAGGCGTTTGACCATGATGGCATCCTACCAGGATGAATGCGGTAAGTCAATTTGATTTCATCATACCAATTTTGACCAGTTGGACATAGAAGAAACCGTAGCGCGCACCCGTTTCGTAGGTCCGCGGCTTTCAGCTTCAAATTCTCGCGTTCTCGTTCGGCCGGCCAAAGCACCCCATGGGGAAAAAGCGGCTGGTGCCATGCCGCGTCGCGGCGAAAGAATGTGGTCCATGGCGTAAGCCATGGGAGGGGGAAGCGGAATAAGAAACGAGCCCCGAGGGGCGAAAGAAGCAATCCCTGCGGCGATTCTACGTCGCAACCCCGGTGCGGCAGCCGAAGAAAAAATGGTATTGCGCCGTTGCCTTTGGTCGTGATTTCTTTCGCCCCTGGCGGGGCTCGGGCGGGGTGGGGGGTCCGCTTTTCCCACGGCGTGCGAAGCTGTGAAAAAATAAACAATCTCACGCAAAGACGCCGAGGCGCAAAGGCTCGCAAAGAACAACTGCTTTGTTCTCTTTGCGCGCTCTGCGACTTTGCGCCTTTGCGTGAAATGCTTTGGCTCTTCCCGGGATCATTTCACGGCTTCCTGCGCCGTGGGCTACGGTCTTCCGCCCGCTTCGCGGGCCGGCCCGAAAAGCCGCGGACCTTCAAGACAGGTCCGCGCTACGAATACTTGACGACCCCCTGGCCCCTCCGATTTCTGGAGTCCGATGGACTCCATCGGAGTCCGCAAATCGGACCTCCTGAACCAGGAGGGGAATTAGCGAACGCAGGAATTCCACATTATCGACTCCTACGGGTAGGAAATGGGTCCACAATTAGACCCCTTTATATGCGATTTTTCCCCACTGGCAGGAAATCCCTCTAAACCGAAGTTACCCTGAAAATTGGCGCTAAATTCTGGGTGAAGCCTCTGATTATGCAGGGGTTGAGAAGAATCGCGCATTTCAATATGTTCCCATGTAAATCTAAATATTTCGCTTGACAGTTCTGATTTGTAGTGTATAGTAGCTCCCATGTACATCGAAACCGTCCCCAATCGCAACTCCCCACCCGCCATCCTCCTCCGCCAAGGCTGGCGCGCAGGCCGC
>JBEKAD010000184.1:0-8525 GCA_050018435.1 Terriglobia bacterium | reverse complement strand
CGGATGGCTTTAGGCGCATCCCCTCTTCCCCTCCTTATCGAGGGGGTCACTGCGACGGGCTGGGTGGGTGATCTGCTGGCACAGCTTGAGGGCCACGGGCAATTTGAGGAGCTTCCTGCTCCCGGCGGCTTCGAGGGAACGCTTCGCCCCTATCAGGTGCGGGGATTCTCCTGGCTCGAGTTTTTGCGGCGCTGGGGCTTGGGAGCGTGTCTGGCTGACGACATGGGGTTGGGCAAGACGATCCAGAGTCTGGCATTGTTCGAGCGTGAGGCGCACTCGAACGGGGAGCAGCCGGTGCTGTTGATCTGCCCGACCTCCGTGGTGGGGAACTGGCACAAAGAGGCGGCGCGCTTTACGCCCCATTTGCGCGTGATGGTGCATCACGGGCTGACACGAACCAGGAGCAAGGCGTTTGCGGAGGAAGCCGGGAATCACCACCTCGTCATCTCGACCTATGCGCTCTTGCAAAGGGACTTCGAGATTTTGAAGGAGGTTTCCTGGCGCGGCGTCGTGCTGGATGAGGCGCAGAACATCAAGAATCCGGAAACCAAACAGGCGCGAGCGGCGCGCGGCCTGGCGGCAGGCTACCGCATCGCCCTGACGGGCACGCCGGTAGAAAACAACGTCGGTGATCTCTGGTCCATCATGGAATTTCTCAATCCCGGCCTCCTGGGAACGCAGAGCGAGTTCAAGAAGTCTTTCTTTATCCCCATCCAGGCGGCACGGGATCAGGCAGCGGTGAACCGCCTGAAGAAGCTGACCGGGCCGTTCATCCTGCGCCGGCTGAAGACGGACAAGACGGTTATTGCGGATTTGCCGGAAAAGATGGAAATGAAGGTTTTCTGCAACCTGACCAAAGAGCAGGCCTCCCTGTACGCGGCGGTGGTGGAAGAGGCCGGAAAGGCTCTCGAGTCCGCCGAAGGCATCCAGCGCAAGGGAGTGGTGCTCGCCACGCTTTCGAAGCTGAAACAGGTGTGCAACCACCCCGCCCAGTTCTTGGGCGATAATTCCTCCCTGGCGGAGCGTTCGGGCAAGCTGGCACGCCTCGCGGAGATGGCGGAAGAGCTGCTGGAAACCGGCGACCGGGCGTTAATCTTTTCCCAGTTTGCGGAGATGGGCGCGATCCTCAAGCGTTACCTCGAAGAAACCTTCGGAAGAGAGACGCTCTTTCTGCACGGCGCCGTGCCCAAGAAACAGCGCGACCGGATGGTGGAGCGTTTCCAGGAGGAGGACCGCGGACCGCCCTTCTTCATCCTCTCGCTGAAGGCGGGCGGCACCGGCCTGAACCTGACGCGCGCCAGCCACGTTTTCCACTTTGACCGCTGGTGGAATCCGGCGGTGGAGAACCAAGCCACCGACCGTGCCTTCCGCATCGGGCAGACGAAGAACGTGCAAGTGCACAAGTTTCTCTGCGTGGGAACCCTGGAAGAAAAGATCGATGAGATGATTGAGCGCAAGAAGGAGATTGCCGCCGGCGTGGTGGGCACGGGTGAGGGCTGGCTCACCGAACTCTCCACCGCCGAGTTGAAGGAAATCTTCGCCTTGCGCCCGGAATCCGTGGAGGCCTGAGATGAGCCGGTGGGATTACTTCGACAGCTACTTTCCGCCTTCCGTCCCTCGCCAGGCGAAGGGAGGCATTCGCGCGCAATCCAAGCGCGGCGGGTTCGGCGAGAGCTGGTGGGCCAAGCGCTGGATTGCGGTGCTGGAGAGTTTTCAGATTGGCGCGCGCTTGCAGCGTGGCCGCCGCTACGCGCGGCAGGGCCAAGTCCTCTCCATCGAGGTCGAGAAAGGCCTGATCAAGGGGCGGGTTCAAGGGTCGCGGCCCACCCCTTATGACGTCACGATCAAGGTCAAAGCACTGAAGCCGCCGGAGTGGAAAAAGGTCGCGACCATCCTCTCCGCCCAAGCGCTGTTCGCTGCCAAGCTGCTGGCCGGGGAAATGCCGCAGGACATTGAGCAAGAGTTCGCCAGAGCCGAACTGTCTCTGTTTCCGGGTGGCAAACGGGATCTCACGACGGATTGTTCGTGTCCGGACTGGTCGAATCCCTGCAAACACATCGCGGCGGTCTACTACCTGCTTGGGGAGGAGTTTGACCGCGATCCGTTCTTGATTTTCAAGATGCGAGGGATGAGCCGTGAGGAGTTCCTGGAGTTGCTGGGTCATTCCGGAGAGAAATCCAAGCAATCAAGAAGCCGCGATTCCATCTCAACCTCGGAATCGCCGGAGGTATCCGCTCCCATGACCCAGCCGCTTCCTACCGACCCGGTGGCGTTCTGGGCGGCGGGAAAACGCGCGGATGACTTCTGGGGCAACGTGGATGCGCCCTCCGTGCATGCGGCGCCGCTGCGGCGGCTCGGGAAGTTTCCCTTCTGGCGCGGCAAAGTCTCTTTGCTGGAAGCGCTCGAGGGTGACTACTCAAGCGCCTCGGAGGGTGGTTTGCGCGTCTGGTTAGGTGAACAAGAGAAGGGAGGACAGGTTGGCAAAACATAATAAGCTGGACGGTGAAACTGCAGAAGCGGCGAAGCCGTCGTCCGTTATCCCGAGCTTGAAACCTGGCGAGGCCGATAGTGTGCTCAAACTTCTTCTCGCCGCCCATCCGGAGCTGTGCGCGGAGGCTGAGGACTTGGCCCAATCAGTCCTGGGTGAGGTGTCCTTTGAATCAGTCGCTGAAGACGTTGCATGTGCGTTGCAATTGCTTGACATGGATGACCTGAACGATCGCGCCGGCTCCCACTGGGGGGAATATACCGAGCCCACGGAGGCGGCTTGGGAGCTGATGGAAGAGGAAATTGAACCGCACCTCGAGGATATTATCCGCTATAGGGCGCTGGGGCTGGATGGGAAGGCGCTGGAGATTGCGAAGGGGGTCGTGCTCGGACTCTACAGTCTTCGTGACGAAAGCGACAACGATGTTCTGGGCTGGTCGCCGGATTTCCTGCCCGAAGGGGCCAGCGAAGCGGTCGTTGTTTGGTATACGGGGAGCAGATATCGAGATTCCGGGAACAAAAGCACGCCCTGCGGCCTTCCATTCCCGAAAGATTTCGTCGAGCAGTTCGTTCCGGAGTGGGCCTCGCTGATCGAGCGGACCATCGCACAAGCGGCTCGCCGTTCCGACCAAGGACGCCAACCTTAGCCCGGATTTCTCACGACGCGGGGACGCTTCTGGGGGGCTGCCGGAAGGGCGGGGCTTCAGCCCCGCCGAAATCGCGGCTCCCGCCCTCTGTTTGTCCCGCGCCCCGCGCAGCCCCGATACATCGGGGCTGCGCGGGGCGCGAGCCACGGGAATAATCAGGAAGGCCTTGTAACGGCGGGGCTAAAGCCCCGCCCTTCCAATCCCGTGGTGAGAAATCCGGGTTAGACTCAGCAGGAGGCTCTCGATGGCACACGCAACAAAGGGCGCGCCACTCCTCCCCCCGCCGGTGCCGAGTGGATCGAGGCCTATCGGCACTGGCGCCGCGGAGGCGAGTAGGCGATGCACCGACGCATGCGGCGGAAGTTGCGTAGTCCGGCGGGGCGAGCGGTCTATCGGCAACGCAAGGCGTTGATCGAGCCGGTCCTTGGCGTGCTGAAAGAACAGCGCGGGATGAGGCAATTCCGACGACGCGCCTTGGAGAAAGTGGCCGTCGAGATGTCGCTGGCGGTCGCCGCTTATGACCTGACGCGCCTGTGGAACACACCGCACGCGGTGCGTGAATTCGGCTAGCGTCACCTCGGGGAGCGCCCGCAACAGGGGAAAACTTAAAGGAACCAAAAACCTCGTCCGAAAACACCCCAGGGGCCCAATCCCGAAGCTAAACCCAATGCTGTTCACTTAAGCTGACCGTTCCCGATTCGACCCCCTCACCCACCGCCTTGCGGTCCCCCCTCTCCCCCAAGGGGGAGAGGGAAGAGAAATTCTTTGTTTGCCCTCTCCCCTCTGGGGGAGAGGGGGGACCGCAAGGCGGTGGGTGAGGGGGTCTCGCGCGATCAAATTGATGAATGATTTCCTAAAACCCCTTAAGTGAACAGTATTGAAGCTAAACCGCCAACTTTTCACACAGTCTCAGAAGCTCCGCAGCCAGGGCCGAATGAGAGGGAATGGCTCAAAAAAAACGGCCTTTTTTCACAGATCTTGCTTTCTATGCGAGCGGATCTCGCGTAACGGATGGAGGGGCAAAGAGTTACCCTTCATCAAAAAGTTGAGCATTTATCACAAACGATTCTTGGCTTCCTTCCTAAAATCCCCAGGTCAAAACAGCTTGCGGAGATCGTCAGGCCTTGACAAATCGGCACTTTGTTGAGTTTTTCAGCCGGCCTGAGGCAGTGCTCGCCAGAGCCGCCTATTGGGTTGGGTAAGGTTTCTGAGCGCGAAAAATCCGAGTATTTTTCACACTTTTCCCTTGACAACTTGGACCGAACGGGATACAAGTGCCGATTGTGGGAACGTAGTCAACAGCGACAGCCAATAGCACTACTGTGATCGATTGCGATTCTGAAATTCCTGCGTCGGGTTTCATTAGGGCGGTTGAGGGCTTGGGGGTAGCCACAGTCAATCGTACGCTGATTGACCGTAGGGCTTTCCCCATGACCAAAACGCACGGTCAGGAAGGCGCTGACCGTGGCTACCCGCCGGAGGATACGACGACGAGACACAACCGGACTTCGCCGACAGTAACTTATTGCCGAAGAAGATTGGCCTTGACTTTAGATCCCCTCAATGCCGTGGGGACACTGCGTTTTCTGAGGACGGCAACGATCATGCGCCACCCGGGCCTTGACCGTGGCACTGTGCTGTTTCCGCGTCGTCATCGATACCTCCTGGTCTCAACCACTCCGCCAAATCTTAACTTATTGTTTGGTCCAAAATCCCAGGTCCACTACAGATCAACGAAATATTCATTTCGAAGAAACATCAATGCAACCGGACGTGAGTATGCTCGCTTGCGTCCCACATTCGAGGAGGGTAACGATCATGCGAAGAGTGGTATTGATATTTTTGCTGTCAATCCTTTTGCCTTTGTCCCTGCACGCGCAGCAAACCGGTGGGAGCGTGACGGGCCACGTTTCTGACCCCTCCGGTGCGACGGTAGGAGGGGCGAAAATAACCATGACTTCGACGACAACGGGGGCTGTCTATACCACGGAATCCGACACCGCGGGTATTTACCGACTCCCCTTTGTGGCCGTCGGCGAGTATGCGCTTACGGCAGAAAAGCCCGGCTTTAAGACACACGTTCAGATAGGCATCACGGTAGTAATCGATGAAAAAGCCACGGTGGATATCAAGCTGGAGCTGGGCGCTGTGAGCCAATCGGTCACGGTGACGGCGAACGCCCCGCTCCTCCAGTCGGAGTCCGCCGACCGGGGCTGGACGATTGGGCAGGCGCGGATCGATCCCATGCCGCTCGCGGGTTTGAACACCATCATGAGCACTTGGTACGCTCCCGGAGTGACCATCAGTGCCGCCGTGCAAAAGGTGCGCAATTGGGACACCGGCGGAATGTCCTCCATGATTTTCAACGGCGGCCAAGTCGGGAACTTGTATCTGACGGATGGAGTCGCCACCAACAATGGGGGAACCAGCAATGCGTGGAACGCCATCGATGACACCGTGCAGCAGGTCAGCGTGCAGAGCACGATGTACGATGCCCAGTATGGCTGGAGCAGCGGCGGCGTGACCAACACGATCACCAAGGGCGGCACCAACCGCTGGCATGGCGATGCTTACGAGTACAATCAGAACACCTTGCTCACTGCCAACACCTTCTCCGGCAACGCATCAATTCCGCCCACCCCGAGACTACCCTGGCACATGAACTTTTACGGCGGCGCCGTGGGCGGTCCGATAAAAAAGAACAAGTTCTTTGTGTTCTATGCGTATCAGAAAGTCTGGCAGGTTCAGCCTGACCCGTTTACAACTTCCGTGCCGTCGGCGGCGGAAGTGCAGGGTAACTTTTCCGGACTTTACACCAGCTCAGCTAAAACGACGCAGGTGGCGATTTACGACCCGCTCACCACGACGGTGTGCCCTTCTTCGGTTGCTTGGTGTGCTGGGAAAAGTAGTGGGTATGCGCGGCAGACCATCAGCGCGGAATATGGGACCAACAACATTATTCCCTCCGGCAGGCTCAATCCCGTCGCGCAAGCGGTTCTCAAATTCATCCCTCCGCCGAATAACGCCAATGGCTACAACGACGCTGCCAACCTCGTGAACACGGCCAGCCAAAGAAAGTTTGTCGATATTGACCCTCAGGATACCGGGCGCGCCGATCTTAATCTCTCGGACAAAACCCACGCGTTCTTCCGGTACTCTATGTCTTGCCTGGCAGAAACACGGAGCTACATCTATTCCACCACGACCTATCTCAACCCCGCCGACACCAGTGGCCAATCGCCCTTGTTTAGATGCGATCAGAATTACACGCTGCAAGTGGTTCGCACCTTCAATCCCACCACGGTCCTGGAAGTCCGCACCGGCATGAATCGCTACGAAAACAATCCGGGCGGGGGAATGGAGGGGAAGGACTTTGACATCTCCACCCTGGGTTTCTCGTCAACCTTTCTAGCCGAAGCCGCCAGGTGGTTTCCCCAGTTTGTATGGACGAATTATGGCGGAGCAGGTACCAGCGGCCCAACCGGATTTCAAGTCCAGCCGGTCTGGACGACGGAGGCGGTCTTAGCCAAGACTCATACCCAGCACAACCTGAGATTCGGGTTTCAGAACTATGAGGTCGCGCGCTACACCTTGAGCCCCGGCAGTATTGCCGGAAGCTTCGGCTTTACCGGAACTTACACCGGCGCGGTCCCGACCAGCTCGAGCGCCTCCAGCGGCAATTCCATTGCGGACCTCCTGCTGGGCGACGCGAATTCCGGATCCATTCAAGCTCTGGAAAGTCCGTCGTTCATGATGCACCAGTATTCGCTGTTTGCCCAGGATGATTATCACCTTTCGCGGAAGCTCACGGTGAATTTCGGTTTGCGGTGGGACTACAACGGCTCGGTCACCGAGCGCTTCAACGCGCTGCTCCGGGGGTTCTGCACGAGCTGCCAGAACCCTTTGCAGGTGCCGGGGATGACTCTGATGGGTGGTCCATTGTTTGCAGGAGTGGGTGGTGTCTCGCGCGGCGTTTACAATCCCAAATACACCAATTTCGGCCCGCGTTTTGGTTTTGCTTACGACCTCGGGCATAACACCGTCCTGCGGGCCGGATACGGCATGCTCTACGCCGTGAATTTTGACACGCCCGCTACCGCTCCGGGATTCAGCCAGACCACCAGCATGGTGACTTCGGTCGTGACCGGTATACCCAACCCCGCCGTTACCCTTCAGAATCCGTTTCCTACCGGCATTCTCACGCCGGTCGGCTCGAAATACGGCTTGGCGACGAACATTGGATCGACGATCACCTTTGTGGACCCCGACATGAACATTCCGCGCACCCAGCAATACTCATTGGAGTTTCAGCATCAATTGGGGCGCAACTGGCTGTTCAGTCTGGGTTATGTCGGCAGCCGTGGAAGCCATTTGGCGGTCACCCAGCAACTCAACTACCTCCCTCAGGCGGTCTTACCTTACACCTATAGTTTCGGGACCAACCCCACCGGACTGACCACCACCCAACTGAATGCCAATGTGGCCAATCCCTTCACAGCGGTCCCGAGCACGTCGCCGTACTACAGCCTCCTGGTGGGTACTGCCCTGTCCCCTACCACTACCACCGTTGCGCAAAACCGCTTGTTGGTTCCCTACCCGCTCTTCGGGGTTAATGGTGTCACCGAGAACTATGTGCCGATCGGAAAGGAGAATTACAACAGCCTCCAGGCGGAGTTTAACAAACGCATGTCGAATGGGTTGGACTTCAGCTTCAACTACACGTACGGAAAAACCATGCAGGCCACGAGTTTCCTCAATAATATTGATCCACAGCCCTCGTGGTTTATCAGCCAGTATGACGTCAAACAGCAGGTCAAGATCAACCTGGCCTACTACCTGCCCTTCGGGCCGGGGAAGCGATTCCTGGCGACAACCAATCCGGTGGTGCGTCGCTTGGTTGAGGGTTGGAACTACTCCGCCGTTTCACGGGTACAGCAAGGCATGCCGATCGCGGCCCCGACGGGAGTGGCTCCGACCGGAGCCCCGGAAACTGTCCCCAACCCGACACTGCCACAGTGGTTTAACCCATGCACTCTCAATGCGTCCGGTGTACAAGTCAATTGCCAAAGCGGCCAGACCCCGGCCTGGAAGTCCACCGTCACATATCAGCTCACGACTTGGTCTCCCTACATCAGCCAAATCCGCAAGCCGGGCGTCCACAACGTCGACATGTCGGTTGCGAAGAAGACGACGATCAAAGAACATTATGACCTTTTGTTCCGCGCCGATTTCCTCAACGCTTTCAATAGCCCGGCGTTCTGGAATGGCCCCGATACGTCATCCACGTCTAACACGTTTGGGGCCGTTTATCCATCTAGTAACACTCAAAGCAACGATCAACGGGTCATCATGCTCTCGTTGAGGTTCGAGTTTTAGGAGACGTTGAATAAC
>JBEKAD010000183.1:0-8601 GCA_050018435.1 Terriglobia bacterium | reverse complement strand
CGGCTTCCAGGTTTATCCCACCATCGCCGAGGCTCTGTGCTGTGGGGGCAAGGAGCTGGCGGTCGACGCGGTCCTGATCGTCGCTGAGCATGGTGACTATCCCCGTAACGAAAAGGGCCAGATCCTTTATCCCCGGTACGAGTTTTTCCAGCAGTGCGCGGAGGTGTTCAGGCGCAGCGGCCGGTCCGTGCCGGTCTACAATGACAAGCATCTTTCCTATAGCTTCACGAAAGCGAAGAGCATGGTCGAGACCTCGCGCCGCCTGCGCTTTCCCGTGTTCGGCGGTTCGTCGCTACCCGTCACTTTTCGTTTGCCCGAACTCGAACTGCCCCTCGGATGCGAGATCGAGGAGGCGTTGATGGTCGGCGAGGGCGGATCCGATCCGATGGATTTTCACGCACTCGAAGGCCTGCAATGCATGGTGGAAAGACGCGGGCGCGGTGAGACGGGTGTTAAAGCCGTGCAACTGATCGAGGACGACGCGGTGTGGAAGGCGGGCGAGGAAGGCCGCTGGTCGAAGGATCTGCTGATCTCCGCGCTCTCTCGCAGCGACACGCCCTTGGGCACGGACGAGGCGGAGGGCAAGCCGGAGGACCTGGTGTCGTCAGGCCAGTTGCCGAAGCTCGTTGCCAATCCCGCCGCTTACTTCATCGAATACCGCGACGGCCTGAGAGCTACCCTGTTGATGCTCAACGGCGCGTTGAAGGATTTCAACTTTGCCGCCCGCTTGAAAGGGGTGCAAGCAATCCAGGGGACGCAGTTCCTCCTAACTCCCAACCCGAACGTGACCTATTCGGCGTGTTTGGTGCACGGAATCGAGCAGATGTTTCAAACCCGCCAGGCGCCGTACCCGATCGAACGCACGCTTCTGGTCAGCGGCATCCTGGAAAGCTGCCTCGCGTCAAAAATGCAGAATCATCAGCGGCTGGAAACTCCCCACCTCAAGGTGGCCTACCAGCCTCCGGCGAATTCTACCTTCTGCCGGAGCTGACGTGACTTCGCACGTCTCATCCCTTCAGGTGGATTGCGCAGAGCGCAGCTCTGCGATTCACGTCTATCTCTCGCGCTGAAACGCAGAGCTGCGCTCTGCGCAATCCAAAGACTTCTTATCACTCGACAACGACAACTTCATACTCCTCGATCAAGGGGATAACGAAGCGCGTGCGTCCCTGGGCGTCTCTTTGCGGAGTCAGGGATTGAGGGCGCATCAGCGTATAGATTTTCTTTGCGTTGACGTCCTTCGGGAGCGTGACGCGCGCGTTGCGGACGGGTGTGATTTGGCGGATGGGGCGCGTCATTTCGCCATTGAAATTTACAAAATGGAACAGGTGCCGCTTGCCCGTGTTTTGCGAACGGTGAACCAGTTCCACGGTCGAGGGCATGTTTTCAAGCTCGATCCCGACAGGCGCCAGCGTGCGGACGGCATTCTCCATCAGAATAAGCGGCTCGGGCATATGCCAAGCATGGATCATGTTGCCGAGATCGCCGGCGCAGTAGACCACCGTTCCCTTGCCGGTTTTATGGACCGTCAGGGCGGGGTCGTCGGAAAGCTGGGGCGGCAATTCGTAGGAGCCGACCAGAGGCTTGGTGAAACGCAGCGCCACTTGGGCGCCGGCGGCTTTCACCTGGAGATAGTAGGGGGGAGAAGGAATCCACTGTCGCGGGATGCGGTCCAGCAGGGGGCTGGAAGATTGCTTGGCCATGTAATCCCAGGGCCGGGGGCCGGCAACGTTTTCCGTGGCGCTGACCCCCATCAGCTCGGCTAGGGCGAAGTCCGGGCGGGGCCCACCCACGGCGTCGTAACGAGATGTTTCGAAGGTAGTAAACAGGTTGCCGCCCTGCTCCACGTAATCGCGCAGGCGCGTCGCGACAGAGTCGCTCATGCAGGCGACGTTGGGCAGGAAGATCGCCTGGTAGCGGCCGAGGGCGGCGTGCTCGAGCGAGTGGTCGTCAATGACGTCGAAGGGGGCATGGGCGCGTACCAACGCTTCGGTCAGGCCCCAGAATTCCTGCTCCAGGTTGCCCACGTTGCTGCGCGCGGGAACGCGGGTCACGTCGATGAGTTGCGCCGCCGAACCCGCGTAGAAGTTGGCAGTCGTGTCGGACCAGACCAAAGCAATGCGCGCCTCCGACCGCGTGTTTTTGTAATAAGCGGAGTGTTTGGCGAGAAAGCGATTCATAGCCGCAAGCGTGTGCATTTCCGGCTGGTCCCATTCGGAAGGGAACAGGCCGAAGTAAACACCGGCGCCGTTGGCGATCGAGTCCGCGTAAAGCAGGCGCAACTCGGGGTCGGGAAGAAGCGACACATTCCAACTCTTGAGCGCCGCCGCACAGGCGACCACGTAGGGCTTACCACCCGCCTGCGATTCCTGAAGGCGCGCCATGACCCCCGGCCGCCACAGAGGCATGCGCGTCAGGTCGCCGTAAAGGAACCCGCCTTCGTTCAGGAGCAAGTCTTCTTCCGGATTAATCACCCGCGGCAGCCGCCCGGTGGCGTAGTTGCCGCCCAGCACGCTGCCGTTCATGTATAGCGCGATGTTCGGATTGATGGCTTTGATCACCGTCTGGCTGTCGCGGAGGAAATCCGCGAGGCTTGCGGATTGAAATTCCAAGAGCTGCTCGAAGCGCTTTCCCCGCCGTTCTTTCTTGGAGGGCAAATCCTCGCCATAACGGCGGCGAAATTTCTCCTGGCAATAATGGCAGTAACACGTTTGGGGGAAGAAAATCGGCCCGTCGTAAAATATCCCGTCAATCGGGTAGGCGCACAGGTCGCGGTCAATCTGAAAGGCCCATTCGCGGTAAGGACTGTTGACGCAAAAACTGGTGGCAGTTTCGTAGACTCCCGTAAGCGGAGTGCCGTCTTCGCGGATCTGGCGCCAGTCGGAATGGGCTTCGCCAAAAGGCATCGCGTACGAGTGCACGTTGAAGTAGATGAAAACGCGCAGGCCCTGCTTGTGCGCTTCGGGGAGGTACCGGCCGAGGAAATCCGGGTTTTGCTTGCCCGCCAGTTTGGTTTGAAAGAAGAACCCTTGGTCGTCGAGGCCGGCGCCGGCAAACTGCATCACTTGCAGGTGTTCTGCGTTGTAATCCTGCGCGGCCTTCTGCTGGGCCAGAGCGGCGGCTGGCTGCCCGTTGATCTGGCCGAAGACGGTGACGAGGTCAAGAATGCGCAGCGGTTCTTGCTCCCACCATTTTCCGGCCTGAGCCGGAGCGGATGCAGCAACCTGAAGCTGCGGTGATGCGAGGACGCGGGCCTGGGCGATTGATGGGATCAGTAAAGATGCGGAGGCTAAGAAGTGACGGCGAGTTATGTGGCGTTCCATGGGATCGATTATTCTGCCGCAGCATCCCAATCGCAAGTCTCAAGTTTTCGCTCTTGCGGGAATGATGATGCTGTCTACAACGCGACGTTACCCCCGGACGGGGGTTGGGGAAAAGGAATCTCCCGGGGGCAAGAACCGTTTCCCATAGGGCGCGGGGCATGAAGCCTGGGGAAGCTTGCTCACCAGCGCGCCGCCCGCCCTTAATCGGGGACAGTCCACAGGATGGCCCGAGCGTAAATTCCGCGAAGATCCGGTTTAACAGGGATTGTATCCTTGATTTCATCGACGCCGTAGTACAAGGTTACGATTTTCCCCGGCCCAATCTCGGCGGAGCTGGGATAGCCGCAGTCGGGCCGCTGTGCATCGTCAGCAAGGATGATGATGTTCGGGCCCCAGGTTTGGCCCAGGTCCCGGCTAAGCATGGCTCGCACCCCGAAGGGGCGATTGCGCTCGCCGTAGGCGAGGAGCAGGCGTCCATCCTTCAGCAAGATCACGTCCGCCGGGTGCTCATTATCACGAGTGACTTGGTGCGGTGCGCTCCAGGTGCGACCTTTGTCGGACGAAAACGAAGTTGCCAAATGCCCCCCCACGCTGGAACGGAGTACGGCCAAAATCCTCTCGTCCGGCAAAACCAGCAGGGAAGTCTCATCGTAGTTTTCTGCGATCACCGATGGGTCGCCCCACGTCTCGCCGCTGTCCTTGGAGCGATAAACCTTAGTAGCGGGGTGTGGGCCTTTCCCAAAATATACGTTCAACAATGCGGTGCCGTCGGACAGTTGTACGATCTTCCCGAAGGGCGAGGCGCAATCTTCCAGCGAAATCGGTAATTTAAAGGGCCCTTTCCAGGTGTCGCCCCTGTCGTTGGAACGCATGGTATAGAGGCCACCGCTCGTGAAATCCTTTAGCCTCTCACCGTTGGGGCCGTAGCTCCGGTCGATTTCATACGCGACCAGGACTGTGCCATCTTTAAGCTGACCCACCGCGGGATTGCGGTGGTCCATGGGACCGTCCACCAGGAGTTTCAATGTCCAAGTCCTTCCGCCGTCCGTTGACCGAACCCAGTCAAGGCGGCCCTTCACTCCAATGTGCCGATCTCCACCACGCACTGCGGCCACCAAGTCTTTGTTGTCGAGTTGAATCAGCACGGGGAAATAGCCGCCTTCCTCGACAACGGTGAACCTCTCCGCGCTCATCTGCTTTCCATAGAAGATAGCGTGATCTTCGGCGAGATTGGGCACAGCCATGAACAGTAAACATGCCAGCAGAGCGCCAATGGCGTTACGAAAGATTGACATTCCCAGCCCCCATGGTATTTTGATTTTTGACGACGAGTCTGTTGCGTCAGGCATCTTCTCGCGTTTCTCTTTCGAGCGCAATAACTCTGGCTGCGTTGGGAGTGATGAACTCGTCCTAAATTGACGAAAGATGGTGAGCCAGGAACCCGTTGAGGCCTTTCCCCGGCTTCGATCCCCAAGTGTGGTACAGCCCGAGATATGCGTAGTTCTCGGTTTGCCCGACGGCAGTGTGGCCGTATGCAAACAAGATTTGCAGGCCCGGGTTCCGGATGTAGTAATAGCCGCCGACGTCAATCATCGTGGCAGACCTTGTCTGTGCGGAAGCAATCCCTTCTGGCCCATGAGAGAAAACTTCTGCTCCCAGCGTCAGCTTCTTCCCGATGTCTCTTTGCAGCAGCCATCCGCCATAGGCGAAGTTGCGATACTGAGTCTGGTTGACAATGGTGTATCCGGCGCCGCCGTAGCTGGTCCAGTGTCCCCAGCTTTTTTGTGCCCAGACGGGCAGTTTGTACCAGACCTTTCCGACGCCCAACCCTTTGGCATAGCTGCCGGTGGGGATTTCTAACATTGTAAAGGTGCCAAACTCAGGGCGGTGTTTGGTTTCTTTCACAAATCTGTACTTCGCCCCCAATTCCATGTCCGTTAGACCATAGGCGCTCGGACCCACTCCGGCGGGAAAATACCTCGGATTATTGGAAGGAAGGACGGCCCCCAAAGGCAGAATGATATGCAAATGAAGATTGGGAGCAGCGCCCCAGTTGGCTTCAAACGCCGGAGCCACCGGATCGGTTTCCACCGGGGTCCCATCCGTGGTGCCAAATACGTAGACCTCGTAATGCCGGAATTCAATGGGCTCGGGGTCGTCGGTCTGAAACGGAGGTCCCGACCATAGATTCGTGGCTGCCAACATGAATAGCAGGAAGAGCGCTATTTTTGTGCAACTGCCAACAACATTCATTCATGTTCCTTGATCGGAGTTGATTTGAGTTTACTTCCCTCGCCCCTTTTGGGGAGAGGGTGGACTGCAACCGGCGCTTTTACGAGCCGGGGCGGGCCGGGTGAGGGGGTCAAGACTGTGGCGCATGAAACGAACTTGACCCAGGGTGCTCATCTTGGCACTGACCCCCTCACCCACCGCCTTGCGGTTCCCCCTCTCCCCCAAGTGGGCGAGGGAAGAAAAATTCTTAGTTTTGGTCCTGCTATTTTCCCTGTAAGAAATCTGCGAACGGTGGAAAGGTCAGCAATATTCCCAATGCCAAAAGCAAAAATGCTGTGGCATTGACCTTCGCGATGGCAACGGTCTTGGTCCGCCAGCGCCTCGCCAGGATGATCCACGTCGCCAGCCACAACAGAATAGCCATGGAACTTACGCCGGAGAGCGGTCCTGGGGGCAGATAAAACGTCAACCATCTGGCCATTGGCTTGGAGGCATCTGCGACTACGGCAAGGATGCCCAGAACCGAGCAGCCGGCCCCGGCCGACAAGATGGCTGCTCCAGCAGGTCCGTTGGGAAGATGATCTCCCCCCTGCATTGTGGTCTGCTCTTCTCTTTGTGGCTGTGAATGATTCATTGGCTTTTTCCCCTCAAATGTATTGTGGGGCCACCGTTTACTGGTGCGTACTTGTTGAGCATTGCTCCAAGAAATCCCGCGACTCCAGCCGCTCCAAAAGCCACCAGCGCAAAGACCAGAACGGTGGTGCGGACTTGCGGATGCTCCCTCATAGACAGCCGGTACTTCGTCAATACATAGGCCACCATGGTCATGGCCATGGGAGCCATCCAGGCAATATATTCTTTCCACTCCATTCCCAGGTCGTGCCAGCCCGCCGTCGCGGCGCTCGATTTCAAAAGATACCGCGGATAAAGGGCCAGGTTTGTAACGCCTGCCGGTGGAATGGCGCGATACCACGGGTAGACAACATAAGCTCCCGTCAGGACTGCGGCCCAGCCGAGCCCCACCGTGCAGATGAGATAAAAACGTTCGAGAGAATAACCCTTGCTGCATAGATTTGAAGGCTGCTCTACATAGGCTGATCGGAAGAGTTCCACGACAAGTCCGTAGACCGCCATCAGGAAGAAGGTGCCAAACAGCATCCCATGGATCAATGTGATGAGAGCGCGCAGAGTAATGTCCATCAGGAATCTCCAGAAGCGAAGTTAGGCCGCCCCCCTGGCCCGCAGGCGTTAGGGGTGATGCTCGACGCCAAACATTTCCCCGAACAGTTCTTGCACGCGCCGGCGCGCCGCACGCAGCGCCTTACGGCCCAACGGAGTTATCCTGTACATGCGCCGCGCGGATTTCCCGTTGCGCTCCGAGTGAGAGCGCAGATAGCCCTTGCTTTCCAGGCCGTGCAAGATGGGATAAAGGGTTCCGGCACTCAATTTGTACCCATGGCGCGCCAGCTCCTCAGCGATCCAAGTTCCGTAAAGAGGCTCTTCGGTCGCGTGATGGAGGATGTGCAGTCGGATCAGCCCCGAGTAGAGACTCTTATCATCCATATTGATTTTCGATGCCCTGTTTCGATATCGAAACTGAGTATAGAATGACGAACGACAATATGTCAACGGGCGATGAAGGCTGTTTGCGCTGTCATTCTGAGCCCGCATTTTGGGCGAAGAACCCCCGTAGTTGCTCTGTTCGCCAACCCCGTGCGAAATGCCGGGGTCCTTCGCTTCGCTCAGGAGGACAGAGCAGGCCCTCAGGCGTGAACTGCCCATCCTCTGTCGGCTGCAAGTTGGGAAATCAGCTCAGTGGCCGGTCCGGTCTGTCCATGCTTTCCAAGTGGCCGGGTCCGACAGCATCTTGATGAAGATCCCGCCCACCACGGAGCGCGCTTGGAATCCCACTTGCGTGCCGTCGCGAGTCCAGTACCAGTCGGTGAGGGGAACTCGGGTGGGCGATTGGTTGACCCAATCGTAGATCGGCGAGATGAGCTTTTCCCAGTTTGCCGGCGACTCTGCCAAGGTGGCGGTCCAAAGCTCCCAATCGACCTTTGTATAGGTTTTGCGGTTGTCGAGGGGCAAGCCGTAGCGGTTGAGCTGATTTTGGTAAAAGGCGATTTCCTTGCGAGCGACTTCCGCGGGGAAAAGATCCAAGCCCAGAATTTTGTCCCACACCAGATTGTACTTCTGGCTCCAGGTGCCGGGCTTGTCAAAGGCCAGCCGATAATGGTCGCCGTCGCTCGCCATCTCCATCCAGCGCTTGGCGAATTCTTGCGCTTTGGTTTGGTAATGGCTGGCGGGTTCTTTCTTCCCCTGCATGGCGAGGATCTGCGCGTAGGAGCCCAAGCCGAGAATGGCTTTGATGGAGAGATTCGTGTTGTGCGCCAAGTGCCCCGCAAAGTCATCGGTGCAAAGTTGATTTTCGGGATCAAGCCCTTTTTCCACGAGGTAATCGGCCCATTGCTGGAGAATCGGCGCATACTTTTCGGCAAACGCCGCGTTGCCCTCGGCTTTGGCGATGGCGGCGAACAGGATGAGCATGTTGCCGGATTCCTCCACAGGCATCGTTTCGATTTTGGCCGGGTCGCGTCCATTGGCGAGGGGATAAACGCCGAGGTCGTGCGGCGCGTAGGGAAATGGCCACTTGCCTGACTGGACGTAGTCCATCACCGGCGCGAGCGATGCTTCCACAAGGTGCGGATTCAAGAGCAGCAGGATCGGCGCCGCCGGATAGATGACGTCCACGGTGGAGATACAACCGCAACTGAAGTTTTCTTTGGGAAAGTAGAAAGGTGTCTGGCCGTCAGGCGCCGCCACCAGCTTGTGCGCGGCCAGACTTTGCCGGTAAGCAAGCGCCGCAAGACGCGCGTACTTCGCCCCCCCCACCCGGGTGAGATCCGCCATGAGTTGGCGATCGAACTGCTCGCTCTCCGCCCGCAGCGAGTCGTAATCGCGCTCGGCCGTGGTGAGGAGATCGGCAGCCTGAGCGCCGTTGCGCCGCCAATACGGGCGCAGGCGCTGGTGAAAATATTCGATGGAA
>JBEKAD010000182.1:0-13834 GCA_050018435.1 Terriglobia bacterium | reverse complement strand
CCGCCGCGCCCTCCGGCGGTTGCGCCGGCGGCGCCCTATCGTCGCCTCCTGCTGGAAGCAAAGTACGTTGCCGTTTTGAAGGTTCTATGAATGTCACTGTATTATGCAGAACTCAATAGGTATGCACACCTGGTACCTGGGGTTCCTAGATTTTCCCCGTCTGATTAAGGTCTGGCATATCATTATTCTATTGACAGACCGACTCAGGAGGTTACCCTCTTCCTGAGTCTATGCTCAGGAGCCCACCATGAACGATGACCCCAGTCCGTAGGTTTCACCTACGGCTACTCACGGCGTCCCGCGAAGCGGGACTTGGATGCGTCAACTCGACGACGTGCCAGAGTAAACGCCTGTGGGGCGATTTCCCCGCACCAAGTTCGCCACCGCGTGCCGCAACTTAACGCTGGCCTTCGACGCGCGAAATAGCGAGAATGATGCCGACGGCGATCGTCGCCCAGGGCGCGAAGGGCGTCCGCGCGGAGCAAGCAGAGGGAGCGAGGCTGCGACCATGGGTTTCTGGTATTACTTCTGGACGATAAACTTTATCGTGGCGGGATTAGCCTTCGTCTTTATCACGGTGATTGTTTTGGTGCGCGGCAGCCAGGACCTCCGCAGCATGTTCGCGCGATTGAAGGAAAGCGGCGCCACGCGCGAAATGGGCACACCTCCGGCGGCCCCCAAACCGTGATCGGCCTTTCCTCGGAAAAAATAATATGTCTGCCTCCCCTGCTCTGCCACCGGTCATCGACTTTGGGAGCGACATCTGTGGCAATCTTGCGTCCGCTGAGGCGCGCGAGTGGCTGGTGACGAACGGCATCGGAGGGTTTGCCTGCGGCACGCTGGCGGGCACGCTCACGCGCCGCTACCACGGCTTTTAGCAGTGGCTCGGCCGTGCTGCACTGCCAGTTCTACACTGCTGGATTCCCGCTTTTCCCAGATTGGCGGAGTCGTCCTACTTCTCCAGAGGCTTCAGGTGGGCGGCCCAACCGCCGCCGGGCGCCAAGTCAATCTTCAATGGGCGGCTTGATCGCACGGTCATTTGAGAGTGCGCGATGTCAGTGGGAGTGTGTGCCGCATCAGGACCGTCGCTGTAGACATCGGCTTCCCAGTTGCCATTTCCCAGGGCTTTGAGAGAAACGCTCAGATGGCGCGGGGTCCAATTGGTCATGGCGCCGATATACCAATCCTTGCCGAGCCGGCGCGCGACGACCACGTACTCAGCGACTTCGCCCGCCAGCACGCGAGTTTCGTCCCAACTGGTCGGGACTTGGCGAATGAAATCCGTGCCCAGCGCGCCGCGATACGCCTCCGGGCTATCGGAAACCATCATCAGCGGGCTCTCGTACACCACGTACATGGCAAGCTGGTGGCAGCGCGTGCCCATCACCAGCGGATAATCGTAATTCACGGTGAACTGCTCGGCGGTGACGTTGCGAAAGCCTCCCGGTGTGTAGTCCATCGGACCCGCCAACATGCGCGTAAAGGGCAGCGTCACATTGTGCAGGGGGGTCTCCCGATGGCTCGACTTGTTGTATTCCGCGCCCATCACGCCCTCGCGGGTGATCAAGTTCGGGTAGGTGCGGCGCAAGCCCGTGGGTTTGTACGCGCCATGGAAGTCAACCAGCAGGTGGTGTTGCGCGCACTTTCGCACGACTTCCTCATAAAAATTCACCATCGTTTGGTTATCGCTGTCCATGAAGTCGCACTTGATCCCCTTGGCCCCCCACTTTTCATAAAGCGCCAGCGCTTCGTCCATTTGCTTGCGCAGGCTCTTCCAGTGCATCCAGATGATCAGCCCCACGCCATGCTGGCGGCCGTAGCTGAGGATCTCCGGCATGTCGAGCTCGGGGATGGCCTTCGTGATGTCCAGCGATTCCGGATCCCTGACCGCTTGCTTTTCGGGTCCATACCAGGGAGGCTCGAACTCCATGTAGCGGGCATGAATTTCCTCCGCAAAGTCGATGTAATACTTCTGATTCTCGGTCGTCATACGGCTGGGCATGGGAGGCTGGGCTTTGAAAGCGACCCACCAGGGGAAAACCGTCTTCCCAGGAACAATCCAACTCGTATCGGTCAGCAGGCAAGGGTCGCTGAGGTTCAAGATGATGTTGGATTCGATCAGGTCGCCTGGCTTTCGGCCCAACATCAACACTCGCCAGGGAGTGTAGTGGGGCGCGCGAGCCCGCACGGCCACGCCATTTCCATCAGGAAGGGGCGAGAGGCGAGTGACGACCGCATGCGGATGCCCCGTGGCTCCCTCCACATACATGCCGGCATAATCACGCAGGTTCGCTTCCGTCAGGGCAACCGTGGTTGTTCCGCCTAAGGAGATGGTAAGGGGCAGGCCGACAATCGCCCCGGGTTGAATGCGGTCGAGGGAGATTCGGTCGAAC
The DNA here is from genome assembly GCA_050018435.1 of Terriglobia bacterium. Taxonomy (GTDB): domain Bacteria; phylum Acidobacteriota; class Terriglobia; order UBA7540; family UBA7540; genus Bog-366. The sequence goes on along the minus strand of JBEKAD010000182.1, from coordinate 11,441 downwards.
TCTTTTTCCTGCGAGGTCGTGAAACTTCCATACTGCGCTGCCCAGCACGTGTAGTCGGCAGGGAAGCGGAACTCGGAGCGCTCCGAAAGGATTTCGAACTGGCCGAGTAGATCCTGATCCGGGATGAAGTATCGAAAGGCAGCACCATCGTTATAGGCGCGGAAATGCAGTTCGATGGTTCGGTGGGGCGCGGCGGTCTCTCGAAGCGCGACAATCATCTGGTGGTAATGGTCGCGTGCCTGGCTCGATTTGCCGACCACGAGGGGAAAGGTTTCGTCGTGCGCGTCACGGCGCACACCGGTGATTTCTTGGCCGGCTCCCCAGGTGCCGCCCTGGCGGAATTCCAGAGACAGCGGGGAATCCTCCACAACGGACTTGCCTCGAAACATCACGCGGTAAGTTGGGGCCTGTCCGGCGGTCAGACGGAAAATGATTTGCACGGTTCCATCCGGCGACCCCAGCCGCAACGGCCCCGACGGAATTCCCCCCAGGGGGATGGTTCCCATAAGAAAAATGATTGGAAGAAAACCCAACCGATAAGCAGTTTTGCGCATGATCGCTCCAGAAGCATAAGCAAAATTGTCCGGGACCTTCCTTTGGGCTCCCGGCGGGTTGCCATCATACTCTTAATTTTCAGGGAGAGTCCCGCGATGTGCAGCCCTCCCCGAAGGGGAGGAAGATCATTAGCCGTATATCGTCTTGAGCCGCATAAACAAAGGGCCAAACCATGGTGGCTCAAAATATCCTGCCAGAAACAGCCAGAATCCTGCGACAGAGGTCGCTGAAACCCCTTACGTGAACAGAATTGGGGCTAGACGCCGACCTGCCGGCACGCCGCCGACCACTGGCGAAGGTTTTGAGCCGTGGAATGAAGGAAGTTCGCAATCTCTGCGGGACACCAAGCAGGCAAATGGGTGGCGGCCTCGGCGTCCAGGAATTCCGCCAACTCGAGAACTCGTTCCGTCATGCTGCGGCTGGCTGGTTTGAACGAGTTACGCAGAATATCGAGCAGCCAGTCCGTAAGGATCATCCCCCAGAATTCGTAGCGAAGGTCATCGACGTAGTTGTGGGGATTTCGCCGGTGCTCCACCAGGGGGCGCCCAAATGCCACGTGGTACTTTGTGCCCTGCATCAAGGCCAGCAGGAAGTAACCTCCCCAGATGTCGCCATAACGATCCAGCTTGCCGCCGGGAACCGGCCAGGCCATGGTGACAAACACAAAAGCCGGAATCAATTCCCGCACCACGCTGGTGTTCTGGGTGTTAATCGGGGACCAAGTGGCCTGGTCGAGGACGAACGCATCCGGACCTCGGTAATCCACTCCCTTCACTTTCCCGTTGAGCCAAGTGGTGGCGTCTACGTCCGGCTCATCCAGCCATAATCCTTCCGTGACCCCGATGGCAGCGCCCTCGGGGCAAGGCGCCTGCTGCGGTTGGTTGACATGGCCGCGGAGCTGGAAGGGAAACCCTCGCGGGAACACGAGGCGCGGCGGCGCGAAGACCAGGTATTCGCAGATATTGTGGAATCGCCTTTCCTCCTTCAACACCGGCTGCCGCCATTCCTGCCCCGTCCTCCGGTGATTACCCACAAAGTCGTCGTGCGTGGGAAAGTTATCGTCGTCGATGGAAATGAGCAGTTCGCACCCTTCTTCCAGCGCCCGCAAGTAGCCGAACACTCTTCTGCCGTCCGTGTTGTATGGGATCAGAGGGTAGAGAGCGAATCGTTTGCCCCACTCATCCTGGTCGTCCACGCCAAAATAAACGGTCTCCAGGCCCTGCGCGGAAATCTCCGCGGCAAGGGCCGCGGCGCTGGACGGAGTCTTCTGGTCCCCCACCACCCAAACCTTCACCTCTTCCAGGTGGCCGTGGCGCTGTACGTTCTCGTACAGGTCGCGCAGAATGGCCGGGTGGTGAATCGTGGTGAATACAATGTGGCAAGGCTTTTTCACGCGCTCACCCCCCCTCTTTAGGTTACAGGTGACAGGTGATAGAGAAAAGCTTTTACTGTGCCCTGTTCCCTGTAACCTGTCCCTGTCACCTGTCACCTAAATCGGTTTTGCGCTACGGACCGGCGTCAGGAAAGTCTTGAGCCCCATCTTCACGTAGCGGAAGTTCTTGAAAAACGTATTGACGCTGCGGCCTTCTTTTCTGCCTACCCAAACGGTGGGGACCTGTTCCAGATGGTAGCCTTTCTTGAGGGGCTTTACGGTGGTCTCGATACAGATTTCGTGCATCGTCCCCTCCCACTCCACGGCCTCCGCCACTTCTTTGCTGAGAAGCTTCAATCCGAACGTGAAGTCACCAATGCGGGTCCAGAACAACACTCGGAAGGCCTTCTGGAAAATCCAGTTGAGGGCAAGCTTCAAAGGGTCGTAGTTCGTGAATCCTCCCCCGGGCAGCCAGCGGTTGGCGATGACCTCATCGCAGCCCGTTTCCACGACTTTCTGCACCATGCGGTCCACGGCGTCGGGTTCTGTTTCCAGATCGCCTGCCATCAGCGCCACGAAGTTTCCCTTCGCCGCTTGCATCCCTTCGCGATAGGCCCAGCCAATGCCGGGGTTGTTCTGCTGGACCACCATCTTGACCCGGGCTTCCCGCGCCTCCCACTGTCGGCAAATGGAGAAGGTCTCTTCGGAAGCTCGGGGAGATACCAAGAGGAGGATTTCCTGGATGTATCCGCGATCAAGGCCCAGCAGGATCTTCAGGGTCTCGTCAATCGAAAAGGTCTCCGAATACACCGTGACCACGATGGAAAGCTTGACGGTGCTGAGCGGCACACTTTTCCGCGTCATGGAGGGTCCGGTTCTACGCAACAGAGGCACAGCGCGGCGGAGCCGCAACCAAAAATGAAGGACGCATAATAATGCATGTATTTACTCTGCCGACAACAAATCGTCGCAAGCTGCAACGAATCTCGGGGATAGTACTACAGAGAAAAGAAGCGGAGCGCGGACCTGTTTTGTACGTCCGCGGCTTTTCCTTGCCCACCGGGGACGAACCGCGGACCTACAAAACAGGTCCGCGCTGCCCTTGCTCGCCAAATGGCGGCGTAAAGCCGCCGCTACATCAAATTGGCCCACTAACCGAGGACGCCACGCCCGGCGGGCGGCTTCCCCACGTCCTCCAGATGGCAGGAATATTCATCAGCAAGTTCCATGCGCCACCCGCCACGACTCCCGCCGCCGCTGCGCTCAGAATTCTTCCGCCCAGCGCCATCCACCAAAGCGTGACCAGGAAGTTGAGGACCGCGCCGGAAAGGCAAATCCATTCGTACCGCGCCAATCTGCCCCATACCCCTGGGCCAAACGGGGGCGCTGCGGCTGAGCGAAAGGTGAAGGCTTCACTGCAAACAAAATTGCTCAGCAGCGCGGCCTCAATCGCCACCGGTAATGCGGCAGCGGGCGGCCAAGCCCCTTTCCTCGCCAGGGTGGCGAACAGAGCGATGTCGATCAAGGCTCCGGTGAGCCCCACCAGGCCGTAGTGGATCCAGCCCAGGAGTTGGCCCGTCCCCACGGCCAGCCGCACCAGGTGCTGGAGATATTCCACATATTGGCGCGTACCCAGCTTGGAAGCGCCGCGTTCGCGTTCCTGAAAAACGTAGGGAACCTCCACCAATTTCCTATAATGCGCCTTGGCAATAACCTCTAGGAGTATCTTGTAACCCAGCGGGTTCAGTTGAGCGTCGCGCAAGGCGGAAGCTCGAACCATGAATATACCGGACATGGGGTCGCCGACCGCCGCGAGCTTGAGCGGCAGCACGGTGGCCGCCATGTGCGTCGCCGTGCGCGAAATAAAGCGGCGCACCCGCGTCCAATCAGAAGTGCCGCCGCCGGGCACGTAGCGGCTTCCAATTGCCAGGTCTGCTCCCTGACGCATCGCGGCTGCGAGCGGCGTGAGCGTCTCGGGAGGGTGCTGTAAATCCGCGTCCATTACCCCCCAGACATCGCCTCGCGCCGTCGCCCAGCCGTCCAGGACCGCCGTGGCCAGTCCCATCCGCCCCGGGCGCCGCAGCACACGCGCCGGGAGTTTGTGGGCGAGCGATTCCACCCGTTCCGCCGTTCCATCCGCGCTGGCGTCATCAACCACGACGAACTCGAAATCCTCGCCCGCGCTCCGCAGTGCCGCCGCCGCCCGCCGCAGAGTTTCCTCGATGACCCCCGCCTCGTTGTACGTAGGAATGATGACCGAAATCATCCGCTCTGCCTATGGAGTTTTACGCTCTTGGCGATGGCCAATAGCTCTTTCGCCTTTGAAAGTATCACAAGAAGGTGCAAGGTGTCAGGTGCCAGTGCTAGGGGCTGGGCGCTTGGGGCTGGGCGGTGGGAGCGTAATAACCCTGCCGGGCGTAGATTGTGTACCTGTGCGCGTGGGCTTTGCCGCGCTCGTTGAGGCGCACTTCGATGGTGCGATAGGTCCCGTCCTGGCGCTTATTGCTGGGGGAATAGCCGAGCGTATAGCCTTGCTTGAGCCAAGTGAGGATGGTCTCCATCGCCGAGGTCACCGAGATGCCGCTGCGCGTGTCGATCATTTCGCCGCCGCTCTGCCGGCAGATTTTCTCCACATCGTGAAGCCGCGGCTCGGAATGTTTCAGAAAGAACGTCTTCGAGTGTTGCAGATACCCTACCTTGACGCTGTAAATCGGGGTTCCGGATTGCTGGGCCGCTCGCACCACCTGGGGCGCATCGCGCGTCTGCTCATCGGAAGGCTCGTTGTCCGAGACCAGAATGACGGCGCGGCGGCGTTCGCGCGCCGCGCGTCCCAGGTAGAGCGCCGCTTCAAACAGCGCATCGTTGAGGGCGGTGCCGCCATAGGGGCTGAGCGCCCACAAGTCGACGGAAAGGGCCTCGTGGTCCGAGGTCAGACCCTCCACCATCTCGGGCTTCTCACCGAAACTGAAGATGGCCACCTGGTCGTCGCGCTTGAGCAGCGCCAGCGTATCCAGAGCCCCCGCGCGCAGTTCCTCGAGCGCCGCGGCGATGCTGGAGCTATTGTCGACTACCAGCGCCACCGCCAGCGGCAACTCCTCGTGGGAAAAGGCGCAGATTTGCTGCTCCTTCCCGTCTTCGAAAACGCGAAAATCCTCTTGCTTCAGATTGCCGACGGCGCGCCCGTGTTCATCGTGGACGCCTGCCTCCACCAGCACCAGGTCAACGTCCACTTTGAAGGTGGCCACGCTCGGCGGCGTCCCTACCGCCTTGCCGCGCGAGGGCGGCGCCGGGGCTTGCGCCCCCAATCTCGAACACACGGTGAGCAACAGAAATGCGAGGCTTGCGAATTTTGCCGCCTGACTCATCGCCTAACCAGAACCCGTCCTCTGTCCAGATGCGGCCTGAAGATAGGGTGTTGTCCGTTCAGCGGATTGGCTTCATCCTTGGTATATTGTCCGAGCACGCTTGCTCGGCTATCTCACCAAGCCGGGACGTTTTTTAGGGGCTGTCGGAAGGGCGGGGCTAAGGCCCCGCCCTTCCGGGAGCCATAAATAATCGTGCTTATTAATGCAATTAGGCACTAGGTGAGTTATTAAGGCAAGACTCGTGCTATACATTTGCGCTGTTTCCTGTCTTAAGAGAGGGAATTGGCGACGATTAAAGCGAGCCATAATGTCAAAGAAAACGGCACGGCGGTTACTGTCGGTCCGATCAGGTTCTGCCGCAGCGTGGCCGTCAACCGCTTTCATAATATTCTCCGTCTCAATCTGGGTCGCGGCTGTTTTGGGTCGCACGTCTTTTGCGGCGGCTCAAATGGTCAAAGCGGCAGTGGTCTCAACTCCGCTTAAGTCTACCTCATTCCGGCGGTGGTCGCACGACCTTGGCTACCGGGAAACCCAACTCTACTCGCTCACTTTTGGCGCCCCAGGCTGTCCTTTCGTAGAAGTGGATGTTTCCGGTATCAAACTCCCCCTGATGCTCGATTCAGGAACCGCCAGAGGCATTTTGATTACGAGCGCGGCCCCTCCGATTCCGCATCGCGTAGAGGAACGCATCGAGGAACTCAATGCCGACGGCAGCCACCGTGGCGAATCGTTTCGCATTCGCGTCGAAACGGTCTCCGTCCTGGGGGAAGTTTTCAAGAATGTTACGGGAAGCCTGTCCGATTGGCAAATGTTCTCCTCCGAACCGTTCAATGGAACCGTGGGGCTCGACTTCTTCCTGGATCGGCGCCTGACTTTGGATTACCAGTCGCGGAGAGTCGGCGTGACCGCCTCACCTCTCCCCGAGAAACTCGACCGCAAGCGTTATCTTTCCGTCGATCTCATCGAGCCTCCGAAATCGCAGGGTCACATTCTGTATGCACGAGCCAGAGTGACCGGGCGTGAGGCGATCGTCTATTTCGATACAGGCTACAACGTGTCCTTCATCGACCCCGCCTTTGCTGAGGGCCTCGCTCGTGTCGAACGGCCCGGAAGATTCAAGGCTTTCCGTGAGCGAGTTCCGATGGAACTAGGCGGGCACACATTCATTCTTGATGACCTCCGCGAATCCCCGGTCCGTCGCGGAACCGGCTTTGACTTGCCCGTCGCACTGGCGCTCGGCAGCGACGTTCTGTCCCGCTTCGTCGTCACGATCGACATCCGCGTCAAGAAACTCATCCTCGCGGTGGCTGAGTAGCTGCTTTGGGCATCTCCTTGCGGGACAAAGTGGGTAGCGCGGAGTCAGGCGCAGTTTGCCTTACTCCGCGGCTCTTAACGTGAGGACCTCGACATGGTTGTTGACATCCAACGAGGAAAAGCCGCGGAGTAATTCCGCTCGGAGCGGAATAACTCCGCGCTTGTATCTACCCGCTGGCAATCTGTCCGGAAACAGCGCCCAGCAGGCCCGCCAGCGTGGTTGACCGACCATATCGACGGCGATCACGACATGGGTTGCGGCCTGCCTGCACCTGATAGCGGCTCTACCCAACACGGAATTGCTGGAATATACTCTGGCCTATTCGCCCATCCGGAAAAACCCGCGCGCCGAGCCGCTCTCTGCCCTTGGGGGTCATGTCAAGGTTCCTGATAAATCCGGATGGGGAATCGAAGTGAATCCTGAAATGGTGGCTCGCAACCACGTGTCCTCTTCGTGAGGTGGATCCATGAAGCTCTCGCGTCTCTGCTGGTGGAGTCTCGTCATTACCTTCCTCGATCCCGCGCTGGCTCGTCCGGCTGAGCTCTTTGATATTGCCCCTTTTGCGCGCCGTTGCTGCGTCGAGGACCGGCACACCTTGCCAGTGGAGTTCGATTATCGGGAAGCCCGGCGCGCGGGAAGGGCGACGGAAAGGGCCGGCGCTGGCCGATACGTCTACGGGTTGCAGTGGGCCGAAGAACGCGACATTCGTGAAGTCCGAGTACGCTTCCGCGCCGGCAGCCCTCCGCAACCCGCCGTGCTGGAGTATTGGTTCCGCTACTGGCCTTATGCGCCTCCGCTCATGCCCAGCATCGAAGATCCCGTCGATGATCCCTGGCAGGGGCAGTGGTTGAGAGCGGTCACGAACTCGGATTGCCGGGGCCGGACGTGCACCTACACGTTTGCGGCGCTCGCGGAATCCGAGAACCCGCTGGCCAAGAATTTGCCTGGCCTCGCGTACCGCCGGGCTTTGAAGGTCCGCCTCGTCTTCAACGCGCCGCCTGACATCGAGAAAGTCGGCGTGTTCAGCGGCTCGACGCAGAAGCGGATGGAGGTGCGGCTGCAACTGGGCGCGGGGGAAACCGCCGCCTACACGTGGGAGGGCAGTTTCAAACTTTATAACGGGCTCCTGGAGAGCGTGCGCGTGGGGAATCCCGGGGCGGGCGACGCGGCGGACTTGCGGCACTTTCACGTTGTGACTGCCGGCCCGCCGAAGGGCTTGATCCTCGGTCTCCTGGCCGCGGAGCCTTCCTTGCCCGGGTCGAGTGATGTCACCATCGTAACGCTCCGCGCGGGCGACCGCACATTCTCCTTTGCCACTCCCGACGTCGAGAAAGGTCCCGTGTATGTCCCTGACTTCCACGTTTGCGTGAGTTTGGCCTCGGAGACAAGCCCCTTTTCGCCAGAGATGGTCAAGAAGGGCGCGAAGATTCGGGAGAAGCTGGCGGAAGAGCCCGAGCAAACCTACGAGCGCGCCCGGAAGGAGATACCGGCGCTCGATCCCACCGATCGTGAGGGAGAGCGCTTATACCTGCCTCTCGCTGCGGATGCCAGTTGGCAGAAATTCGCCTTGGAGTGGGGCGGGAACATTCACATCAGCAAGGGGGGTACCAAGGCGAAAGGGAAGGAGTTAAAGCGGCTGGAGTGGCAGGGCGACCGCATCGCCTGGCGGGTCGGCACGGGGGCTAGGCCCGATTACCGCTCGGGGTGGAAAGACTCCGCGCTTTCTGTTCTCGACGATTACCTCCCCATCGCGACGGCGAAATGGACGACCGACGGGATTGAATACACAGAGGAAGGTTTCGCCACGCTGCTCTCCGGACCTCTCGCCCCCGATGATCCGCAGCGCAGCGAAGCAACGCCCGCGGTGCTGATGCTCAAGCTCACGGCGCATAATCCCGCGGCCTCCGCCTCCGCCGCGCACCTCTGGCTGGCTACCTCCCCCGCCGAAAATGTTGGATACCGGAACAACGAGCTTCGCGCCGGCGACGGCCAGTTGCTGCGGGCCTGCATGCGCTGGCCCGAAGGGGCCAGGGTCGTGCCGGCCACCGTGCCTGACGCGCGGCAGGAACTGGAAGGAGTCCGCGCGGAGATCTCGTTAGGCCCGGGAGAAACGAAGACGACGTTCATCGACATTCCCTATATCCCTCGGCTCACCTCGGACGAGGCGAAGCGCCTCCTGGAACTCGATTACGACGCGGAACGCGGCCGCGTGGTGGCGTACTGGAAAGGGGTTGTGGACCAAGCGGTTCACTTTAACGTTCCCGAGCCGAGGTTCAACAGCTTCGCCAAGGCGGTGATCCCGCACATTCGCATCAGCGCCACCAAAGATCCGGCCAGCGGGCTCTACATGGATCCAGCCGCCGGTTACTCCTACCAGGTGTTTGCCAACGAAGCGGCCTTCCAATGCGTCATGCTGGATGCGCTGGGCGATCATGCGCTCGCCGCCGAGTTTTTGAAAACTCTCGTGCAGTTGCAGGGCTCGAAAAGGTTCGAGGGCACGTATACCGGCGACCAGAAAGCGGTCTACCACGGAGTGCGTGTCAACGCAGATTACGACTACACCGCGGCGCAGTACAACCTGGATCACGGCACGGTGCAGTGGGCATTGGCGGAGCATTACTTCTATACGCGCGATAAGGCGTGGCTGGAGGAAACCGCGCCCAGCATGAAGCGCGCGGCGGATTGGGTCATCGAGCAGCGCGCGCTGACCCGCCTGCTGGACGGCGACGAGAAGATTCCCGAGTACGGCCTGCTGCCCGCGGGGCATCTGGAAGATAACTCCGATTGGGGCCATTGGTTCGCGGTCAACGATTTTGCCTCGGCGGGGATGACGGCACTGGCAGAGGCCCTTGCGGATATCGGGGACCCCGCCGCCCCGCACTACGCGCAGGAGGCCGCGGCCTACCGGCGAGACCTGCGGGACGCCATCCTCCGCGCCTCCCAGGTGGCGCCGGTGGTGCGGCTTCGCGACCACACCTATGTCCCCTGGTTTGGACCACGGCCTTACGAGCGGATCAGGCTTTACGGGCCCCTCCGCGTGGCTTTCTACACGCGTTATCCCGGGAAGGTCCTGCCCATCTATCGTCTCTCGGAAACGCGCGAGATTCTCTACGGCCCCATGATCCACCTTACGGTGCACATTTTCGGCCCCCAGGAGCCAGTCTCCCCCTGGGTGCTGGACGACTGGGAGGATAACGCGACGCTTTCGAGCTCCCTGGGGCTAAACGTTCACGGCTGGGTGGATGACCAGGACTGGTTCAGCCGCGGCGGGATGGTGTTCCAGGCCAACCTGCAAAACCCCGTTTTGACGTACCTGCGCCGGCACGAAATTCCCGCCGCCATCCGTAACCTTTATAATGATTTTGTCTCTTGCTATTATCCCGATGTGAATGCTTTCACGGAGGAATATCACCAGTGGGTCCACGGGAGCGGCCCCTTTTACAAGGTCCCGGATGAGGCAAGGTTTGTGAACCGCGTGCGAGATATGCTCGCCCTCGAGGAAGGCGGCTCGCTTTGGCTCGCCAGCGGCACGCCGCGCCGCTGGCTGGCCCCCGGCCAAAAGATCGAAGTCCAAAACCTCGCCACTTATTTCGGGCCCCTCAGTTATGAAATCGAAGGCGCGCCAGGGCAAGTGAACGCCACGCTTCAGTTGCCCTCGCGAAATCCCTATCAGGCCGCGTGGCTTGTGGTGCGCGTTCCCGGGGCGAGGCCGATTGCTTCCGTCGAGATCGACGGCAAACCGTGGACGGAATTTGACGCGGCCAAGGAATGGGTGGGCCTGCCGCGGAAGACGGGGGAAATGAAAGTAGTCGTGCATTTTCATTGAAAGTGGGTAGCAGGTAGATCGGCCTCCGCCGCCGGACACCGCTAACTCCAGGTACTGTTGTACACCCGAAATCAACGGCCAAAGTAAGATACAAGCGCAGGGCGGCAGAGCCGCAAATACAAATCAAAAGGCAAATGGCAAAACGCAAAAGTGAAAGGCGCACCTCCAAAATTTCCTGCGCATGGGGCAACCGAGGAGGAGCGTTGATTAGAATTTACCACCCTCTCCCTCTTGGGGGAGAGGGTGGCCCGCAACCGGCGTTTTCACCAGTCCGTCAGCCGACGGAGCCGGGTGAGGGGGTCAAAACCGGAGCGCCTCATTCCAACCTGACCCCGTGCATTCACGTTGGTGCTGACCCCCTCACCCCCACGACCCGCAAAACGTGAGGCCCCCTCCGCCTTGCGGTCCCCCCTCTCCCCCAAGGGGGAGAGGGAAGAAGCATCCTTTGTTTTGGTGTTGTATTCATGACACCCGGCGGCGCAGCCGCTACCAGACGATCAAACCGTTCTTATTCTCGTAATGCCTTAAATAATACGAAAATCTCGCTAAAAAACAAGATTTTACGGTATTGCAATGCAGAGTCAGGCGCAGTTTGCCTTACACTGCCTTAGCGATGGCATCGATGTTGTACTGCGTAGGATTCGCGGCAGCTCGACGTGGAAATGGATTTTCCATGGGTTAGGCCCTATTGCGGCTCTGATTATTTCACTGGTATTTTTCCACGACCAGTAAGGTGATGTCGTCCGTCTGCGGCAGGCGCTGAGTGAATTCTTCAATGGCTTTCAAGAGCTTCTCCCGGAGCGCATTACTTCCTTTGGGGGCCTCTTGCTGAATGATTTGCAGCAGTCTTTGCTGTCCGAACATTTCTTCCTGCGGGTCTCGCGCGTCCGTAAGGCCATCGGAATAAACCACCAGAATATCTCCTTGGTGGAGCTGGAGCGGGCTGGATTGGTAAGAGACGGGAGCGAAAGCTCCCAGGATCAAATTGCCGGAGGACAGCACCTCGAT
>JBEKAD010000181.1:0-8701 GCA_050018435.1 Terriglobia bacterium | reverse complement strand
TAATGTTCGCGACGTGCGCATTTGGCTCGACTTTGAAGTTTGAGCCCTTGTAGCCCCGACCTTCAGAGCTTGCCCTGAGCGCGGCGAAGGGGTCGGCATTTTTCGCTTTTCCAAGGAGAAAATTCATGCCGGAATCGATTGGGTTCATCGGACTCGGAATTATGGGCCAGCCCATGGCTCTGAACCTCGCCAAAGCAGGCCACAAGCTGGCGGTTTACAATCGCACCCCGGGGAAAACCGCTGCCCTTGAGGCGGCGGGCGCACGCGTGGCCACATCGCCCGCCGACGCCGTACGCGACGCCAACGTGGTCATCATCATTGTGAGTGACTCGGCCGCAGTGGAAAGCGTGGTGATGGGCAAGGACGGGATTTTGGAAACCTTGCGTTCCGGGGCGATGGTCATCGATTCCAGCACCATCAGCCCCGCCGTGAGCCGCAAGATGGCCTGTCTGGCCGCCGGCAAGGGAGCGAGTTGGCTCGATGCGGCCGTTACCGGCTCAAAGCATGGCGCTGAGAAAGGCGAACTGACCTTCATGATCGGCGGCGACCGCGAGACCTTCGACCGCGCCCTGCCCATCCTAAAGGTGCTGGGGAAAAAGCACATCTACTGCGGCCTGCACGGGCTCGGCCTCTCCGCCAAGCTCGCCCAGAACACCATCCAGGCCACCATGGTCGAGGTCTTCTGCGAAGGCTTCGTGCTCGCCACCAAGGCCGGTGTAAGGCCGGAGACGATGCTCGAGATCATCCAGTCCAGTATGGCGCGCGCCGGCATTACCGACTTCAAAGCCCCGTTCATTTTCAAGGGCGACTTCACTCCTTACTTCCCCCTCAAGCTGATGCATAAGGATCTGGAATTGGCCGCCGAAGCGGGCTACGCGCAGGGCGTTCCTATGCCGGTGCTGGCGGCGGTGAAAGAGGTGTACATGGCCGCCAAGGCCCAGGGCAAAGGCGATCAGGACTACGCGGCGATTGTCACCTTCCTGGAGGAGCTCGCCGGGGTGAAGGTGCGGACCTAACACCGTAGGTGGTAGATGGCAGGTGGTATGTGGGCCCTCTAACTGCATCGTACGACTTACCCGTCACCATTACCCCATCTACGACCTACCACCTACGACCTACTGAAATCAGAGCCTCATCTTCTCACGTGAAAATGCCGATAGCCGAAGTGGGGGGAGTGTGTCACGCGGGGGGTTGGCAGTCGGCTTCACCTGCCGCGCTGTCATTGTGAGTCCTTCGCTGTCATTCTGAGAGGTTGTGACTTTTTTGATTTTTGGGCCATTTTCGTGTGCTTAAGTCCTTTGTTTTCAATCCCGACTTACGCGCGAATTTAAAAAAGTCACAAACTGTGAGCTAAGCACGTGTAGCGCGGACCTGTTTTGTAGGTCCGCGGCCCTTACGTACGGCGGGTAATTCGTCCAAACGCGCCGCAGTAATTTTGTTCATACCCGCGGCCCTCACGTACGGCGGGTAATTAGAGCCTCATCTTCTCACGTGAAACTGCCGATAGCCGAAGCGGGGGAGTGTGGGCGGCCCGCATGAATACGATCATGCCGCACGAGCGGCTTTTTCTCCGTCGGACTTTGCCTGTGTCTTGTCGCTGGTCACTCGCCACTCGCCACTGCTCTTTGAGCAAGCGTAGCCGCCCCGATGGAGTTGATCGGGGCGGATAGCAGAACGCCACCCCAGCCCACCAACCCCAATGGGGCTGACTTTGCAAAGGTTCGGCCCCTCCAGGGCCGGAATGCTCTCTCGGTTTCCGCTTCCGTAGGTTTTACCTACGGCTACCCAAGGTTGGCCCCTGCCGGGGCCGGGCCAATCGGCTTTAGCTCTTCCTTCGCAAAAACCAAAAATCACAAAGACGGACGCCTGCCCTCGAGTTCGGGAGCGCGAGTCTCAGGAAGAACCGCAGACCTCAAAGACGGAGGTCTGCGCTACGCCCGGCGACCTTCACGAAACACTTGACAACCTCCATTCACGGTGGCATTCTATATCCGACTCTTATAGTCGGATATAGATATGCTCAAACTTTCCAAGAAGGCAGATTATGGGCTAATTGCCGTGAGCCATTTGGCTCAGCAGCCTTTGTCGGCGGCGTGCAGTGCCAAGGAGATCGCCCTTAGCTACGGAATCCCGACCGAATTGCTCGCCAAGATACTTCAGAAGCTCGCCAAGAACGGCCTCTTGGTGTCCCAACACGGGACGAATGGCGGCTACGCGCTGGCACGCCACCCCAAGGATATTTCCGCGTTCGAGGTGATCCGGGCCCTCGAGGGGCCTCTGTTCATTACCAATTGTGTGACCGACAAGCGCGAGTGCGGCCAGATGACCCACTGCACGGTACGCGAGCCCCTGCAAAAGGTGAATGAGACGTTGGTAAAGGCGCTGAGCGCCGTCACGATTTCCAGTCTCTCGAGCGATACCACCGGCTTGGTGCAGATCGAGGGGGGCCTATCGTGAAGCTTCCTATTTACCTCGATTACCACGCCACCACCCCCGTGGACCCGCGCGTCCTGGAAGCGATGCTGCCTTTCTTCACCGAGACCTTCGGCAACCCTGCCAGCCGGAACCACAAGTTTGGCTGGGCGGCGGCCACGGCGGTGGAGAACGCGCGCAAGCAGGTGGCTAAGCTGATTAACGCCAACGCCAAGGAAATCGTCTTCACCTCGGGGGCAAGCGAGTCCGATAACTTGGCTATCAAGGGAGTGGCGCACCGCTATCGTGATCGTGGCGACCACATCATTACCTTGGCCACGGAGCACAAGGCCGTGCTCGATTCCGCCAAGCGGCTCGCGCAGGAAGGCTTCAGGGTAACTTATGCGCGCTTGCGTCCGGACGGTCTGGTGGACCTCGAGGATCTGAAACAGGCCATCACCGGGAAGACGGTTCTCGTCAGCGTCATGGCGGCGAACAACGAGATTGGGGTGTTACAGCCGCTCGAGGAAATCGGCCGGCTGTGCCCCCAGCGTGGGGCGCTGTTTCACACTGACGCGGCGCAGGCCACGGGCAAGATTCCGCTCGATGTCGAGGCCATGCAGATCGATCTGCTCTCCATCGCCGGGCACAAGATGTATGCCCCGAAAGGCGTGGGGGCGCTTTACGTGCGGCGGCGCGGCACGCCGGTGGAGCTTACGCCCATCCTGGATGGGGGGGGCCACGAGGGCGGGCTGCGCTCCGGTACGCTGAACGTGCCGGGGATTGTGGGTCTAGGCAAAGCTTGCGAGATTTGCCGCCAGGTGATGCCGGAAGAATCGCGGCGTCTTGCGGCTTTGCGCGACCGGCTTAAAGACGGATTGCTGGCGGGGCTCGAGGGCATTCACATTAATGGCAGTCTCGAACATCGGCTGCCGAACAATCTCAGCGTGAGCTTCCCCGGTGTCGATCTCGCGACCCTGATGGCGGCTTTGAGCGATATCGCGCTTTCCTCGGGCTCAGCTTGCACCTCCGGGACTCCCGAGCCCTCTTATGTGTTGCAAGCGCTGGGCGTCTCAGCGGAGGTCGCGAACACACCGCTGCGCTTTGGATTGGGCCGGTTTACCACGCAGGACGAAATCGATTACACGATCCGCCGGGTGGTGGAAACCGCGAAGCGCCTGCGGGAGATGGCGGGAACGGCAGCCGCATAATTGCCGATTGCCGATTGTCGATTGACGATTGAAAGAATTGCCGATTGTCGATTGCCGATTGACGATTAATAGAACTTACGATGGCCGATTGAAGGAATTGGGGAATGGGGATTGCCGATGGCCGATTGAGGATTGAAAGGATTGACGATGGGATTTTGTCAATCGTCAATCGACAATCGTCAATCGGCAATTCCAGGAGGAAGTCTAATGGCAACGCCGCAAGCCGATGTCGAAATTCTGGCGACACAGGAATACAAATACGGTTTCGTTACGGACATTGAACAAGAAACCGTTGCGCCGGGGTTGAACGAGGACGTCATTCGTTTGATCTCCGCCAAGAAGGGCGAACCCGAATGGTTGCTGCAATGGCGCCTGAAGTCTTATCGTCACTGGCTGAAAATGCAGGAGCCGAGGTGGGCGAACGTGAAGTTCCCCCCCATTGATTATCAGGCCATCCGCTACTACTCAGCGCCCAAGAAAGCCTCCGCGAAGCGGCTCGATGATATCGACCCTGAGCTGTTGAAGACTTACGAGAAGCTCGGCATTCCGCTCAAGGAGCGCGAGCTGCTGGCGGGGGTAGCGGTGGACGCGGTCTTTGACAGCGTCTCCGTGGGCACCACATTCAAGGCGAAGCTTGCCGAGCTGGGCATCATTTTCTGTTCTTTCTCGGAAGCGGTACACGAGCATCCCGAGCTGGTGCGCAAGTACCTGGGCTCGGTGGTTCCTTACACCGACAATTTCTATGCCACACTCAACTCCGCCGTGTTCAGTGACGGCTCCTTCGCTTACGTGCCCAAGGGCGTGCGTTGCCCGATGGAGCTTTCCACTTACTTCCGCATCAACGCCAAGGATACCGGCCAGTTTGAGCGCACCTTAATCGTCGCGGACGAGGGCGCTTACGTCAGCTACCTGGAAGGCTGCACGGCCCCGATGCGCGATGAGAATCAGCTTCACGCCGCCGTCGTGGAACTGGTCGCTTTGGACAACGCCACGGTGAAGTATTCCACCGTGCAGAACTGGTATCCCGGCGATAAGAACGGCAAGGGCGGCATTTACAACTTTGTGACCAAGCGCGGCAAGTGCGCGGGGGTGAATTCCAAGATTTCCTGGACGCAGGTTGAGACCGGCTCGGCCATCACCTGGAAGTATCCAAGCTGCATTCTCCAGGGAGACAATTCCGTGGGCGAGTTTTACTCCGTCGCCGTCGTCAACAATTACCAGCAGGCGGACACCGGCACCAAAATGATTCACATCGGCAAGAACACCAAGAGCACGATTGTCTCGAAAGGCATCAGCGCCGGACACGGCCAGAACAGCTATCGCGGCGCGGTGCGCATCCTGAAGGGCGCGGCCAACGCCCGCAATTACTCGCAGTGCGATTCCTTGCTGATTGGCGACAAGTGCGGCGCCCACACGTTCCCGTATCTCGAAGTGAAGAATTCCACGGCGACCGTCGAGCACGAAGCTTCCACTTCCAAGATCGGCGAGGACCAGATTTTCTACTGCCGCCAGCGCGGGATTTCCACCGAGGACGCTGTGGGCATCATCGTCAACGGCTTCTGCAAGCAGGTGTTCCGCGAGTTACCGATGGAATTCGCGGTGGAAGCGCAAAAACTGTTGGGCGTGAGTCTTGAGGGAAGCGTGGGATGACGTTGCGCCAACGCCTGCGGAAAGACGAGTTCGTCATGAACAAGGAAATGTTGCCAAAACTGAAGAGTAGTTGGGTAAGACTCGATCCGCCTCTCTACCATCACGGAAGGGGGCGGTCCCTTGACCTGCAATTTTTTGTCGAGGGGGCTTCGAGGGAAAAGCTTTCGCTGCGAGAACCTGGGAGCTCGATGCTGCTTGAAGTACACGCGGACCACATTCACGCATTCTATACGGACTTTGATCAGAGAGACGGGCAGCGCCACGGCCTCTTGTCCCTCAATGTCCGATACTCAATGGAGGTGGATGGGGGTCCAATAAGGTTTGATCCTCTGCGGCGAATTGAGGCAGTAGCGCGCCCGAAAGAGGCTGCCGGGCTTGGGCGGTGGTAGCGCTGGCATCCTGCCGGCCATGGAAGATGCCGCTAGGATGGCGGCGCTACGAAAAAGCACGCGAAGCGGGCGCAAAGCCGCGGAGCGGCGGCATAAGGTAGCCCACGGCGTAAGCCGTGGGAAAAGGCGTAGAAAAGAACAATGAGCCCCGGAGGGGCGAAAGAAACCCTGGATCGGGCAATGATTTCAGCATGACCATCCAATATTTCGAGGACACGGATACGCTTTACATCGTTTTGAAAAATAGTGACGTCGCTGAAACCAGGGACTTGGACGAAAACACTCTGATTGAATTTGACGCCAAGGGAAATTTGGTCTCCATGACCATCGAACACGCGCGGGAGCGTGCTGAGCTTCCCGACTTCACCTTTCAGCGGGTGGCAGCAGCCAGCACCCCGGCTTGATGAGTAACCCATGGCCACGAAAACTCTATTAACGGTGGAAGATTTCCTGCGGCGCTCGAAGTCGCCAGACATGCGCTATGAGCCGTAGGGGCGGTTCGCGAACCGCCCCTACATCAAAATTGCGCTACATCAAACTGCGCCGGCTGATGAATGAGCCACGGGAGAAAGGGAATAGCAAGAGGCAGCAACCATGTCCAAACTCCAAGACCCAGTTTTTGCTTTAACGCGAGTCGTCTTTGCACTTCTGTTCGCCTGCCATGGCGCGCAGAAACTTTTTGGGGCTTTTGGAGGGCATCAGATGCTCCACAATCCTTGGATGTTGGCGGCGGGAATACTGGAGGTTGGCGGTGGAGTGTTCATCGCCTTGGGACTCTTTACTCGACCGGCGGCTTTTGTGCTTTGTGGCGAGATGGCAGTGGCTTATTTCAAGGCACACTTTCCGGGGGGCTTCTGGCCCATCCAGAATCACGGCGAGTTGGCGGTGCTTTACTGCTTTTTCTTTCTGTACCTGTCCGTGCGCGGCGCCGGCGCCCTGAGCATCGACGGAGCGCGCGGGAAAGCATAAGCAATTTTGGATTTTCGATTTTGGATTGAGGAGCAGGAGCCGGCGGAAGCGGGATGGATAATCCAAAATCCAAAATCTAAAATCCAAAATGGGAAAACGGAGCAATGAATGTTAACGATCGAGAATCTGCACGCCAAGGTGGGAGACACGGAAATCCTGCGCGGTATTGACCTGCAAGTGAACGTGGGCGAAGTGCACGCCATCATGGGGCCGAACGGCTCCGGCAAATCCACGCTGGCGCAAGTGCTCGCGGGCCGCGAACTTTACGCGGTTACGGGTGGTGAGGTGACGTTTGAGGGCAAGGATTTGCTCGAGATGTCGCCCGAAGACCGTGCGCGGGAAGGCATCTTCCTCGCCTTCCAGTACCCCGTGGAAATTCCGGGCGTCTCGAACACCTATTTTCTGCGCGCCGCGCTCAACGCCCTCCGCAAACATCGGGGCCTTGAGGAGCTTGACGCCATGGATTTTCTCACTATGGTGCGCGGCAAGATGAAGCTGCTGGGAATGGACGAGAGCCTGATGTCGCGCTCGGTGAATGAAGGATTTTCCGGCGGCGAAAAGAAGCGCAACGAGATCTTCCAGATGGCGGTGCTGGAACCGAAGCTCTCCATTCTGGATGAGACCGATTCCGGTCTGGATATCGACGCCCTCAGAGTGGTGGCCACCGGCGTCAACGCCCTGCGCGCTCCCGACCGCGCCACCATTGTGGTGACGCATTACCAGCGCCTGCTCGACTACATTATTCCGGACTTTGTCCACGTGCTCTCGGGCGGACGCATCGTCAAGTCCGGTGGCAAGGAACTGGCCCTGGAGCTCGAGGACAAGGGCTATGGATGGCTGGATGAGACCGTGGAGTCCGGTGTGGCCGTGCAATGATCGTAGCGCGGACCTGTTCTTTAGGTCCGCGGCTTTTCCTGGCCAATAGGGGACTTGTTCTTGCCCAAGGGATCGGGCCAGGGGTTCAGAACAGGAAAGGGATTCAAGATTTGATGACCACCGTTAAAGAGCAAGAAGGACTTTATCTCGAGAGCTTCACCCGCCTGGAGAGCGCCCTCAATGAGAATGCGCCGGCTTGGCTCGCCAAGCTTCGCCATGCGGCAATGGAGAGTTTTGCCGAACTCGGTTTCCCTACGACTCATGACGAAGATTGGCTCTACACCAACGTCGCGCCGCTGGCCTCCACGCCGTTTGTGCCGGCCCGCGTGAAACTGACGGAAGAGCTTCGGCAAAAGATTGAGCACCTGCCGCTGGCCGACTTGGGTTGCAGCCGCCTGACCTTCTTCAATGGTCGCTACGTTCCGGAGCTTTCAAAATTGCGTGAAGTTCCCAAGGGACTGCGGGCAGGCAGCTTGGCCTCCGCCTGGAAAAACCACGGCGCGCTGCTCGAGCGCTATTTGGGGCATTATGCGGACGCGAAGACCCATGCCTTCGTCGCGCTCAACACCGCATTTTTTGAAGATGGTGCGTTTATCGAAGTCCCCAAGGGCGCGGTGCTCCAAAAGCCTCTGCACATCTTGCAGATTTCCCATGGCGGTGGCCGGGAGACCGTCTCCCACCCGCGTAATTTGATCCTTGTCGGTGACACCGGGCAGGCGAGCATTATTGAAACCTTCGTCAGCCTGGAGGAAGACACGACGTTCACCAACACGGTCACAGAAATTGTGGCCGGTGATGGCGCCCTGGTGGACTACTGCAAGGTGCAGCAGGAAAGCGATGCGGCGTTCCATTACGCGCGCGTGCAGGTGCAGCAGGAGCGCTCCTCCAGCGTGGCCACGCACTCCATCCAACTGGGCGGCGTGCTGACCCGCGAGGAAGTCCAGTCGGTGCTTGGCGGCGAAGGCGCGGAGTCCCTTTTGCACGGCCTTTACGTGATCTCCGGCCGGCAACACGTGGACAACCACACCATCATCGACCATGCCAAGGCACACTGCTCCAGCCGCGAGATCTACAAAGGCGTGCTGGACGGCAAATCGCAGGGAGTCTTCAACGGCAAGATCATTGTCCATCCCGACGCGCAAAAAACCGACTCCAAGCAGAGCAACAAGAACCTGCTGCTTTCCGAGGACGCGA
>JBEKAD010000180.1:0-8742 GCA_050018435.1 Terriglobia bacterium | reverse complement strand
CGGTGAAAATGTCTCCTTGCAGGCCACCATCCGGCTGAACATGAAAGGCCTCGATCCCCTACTGAATCCGAAGGTGGCTACGATTTCTGACTTGGCGCTTAAGGTGTCTGCTTGGAATGCCAAGGGGCGAAGTTTCTCTCTCGGGAGGCCGTAGTCTCCCTGACACACCTTGGGTGTATGCTCTTGGCAAGCGGACCACCGTAGAGGCGTGATCCGACGCGCAGTCATGGTCTAGCTCAACCGGAGGATCTATGGGGCTTTCCAAGTCAAAGTTCATAGCCGGATGGCAGTGCCTGAAGCGTCTTTACCTGGAGGTTCACCAACCGGAATTGGCAGGCGAACTTGATGAACAAACCATGGCGGTCTTCGAGCAGGGTCACGAAGTGGGCCGATGGGCGCAGAAGTTATTTCCGGGCGGAGTGCTGGTCGAGGCGGGGCATGAGGAGATGGCCAAAGCCCTGGAGCAAACCGAGCAGGCGGTGGCAGACAAGCAATATCCCGCCATCTTCGAGGCCACTTTCACTCACGACAACGTCCTGGCGAGGGTTGACGTCCTGGAGAGACTGCCCAGGAACAAGTGGCGGCTGATCGAGGTGAAGTCGTCCACCAGCATCAAGGATTATTACCATTATGACGTAGCCATCCAGCGGCTCATCCTCGAAGGCCTTGGAATGAAGGTGGTTCCCTGCCTGATGCATCTAAACCGGGATTACGTCTACGACGGGAAACAGTACGATTTGGAGAAGCTGTTCACCATCCAGGACCTCACGGCCGAAACCGCCGCCCTCGAGCAAGAAGTAAAAGACCTTCTCCGTGAAGAATGGAAGGTGCTTGCCAGGGCCAAGCCGCCGGATATCGCCCCCGGAAGCCACTGTACACACCCCTTCGACTGCGTATTCTTCAACCTTTGCAACAAACCACTGCCGACTGACCATGTTAGCTACCTCCCAGGAATATCGGCGAAGAAGCTGGAAGAGCTGGCGACCCGGGGAATTGAGTCCATCGGGAAGATCCCGAATGACTTCCCCCTGACGGAGCGGCAGAAGCGGGCGTGGGAGTGCGCAAGGACCGGGAAGCCGTGGTTTGGAAAAGGACTGAAGGAAGCCCTCTCGGGGCTGCGCTATCCCCTCTATTTCATGGACTTCGAAACCTTGGGAGTGGCGCTTCCCAGATACGCCGGCACGTCACCTTACGACCAAATCCCTTTCCAATGGTCGGTGCACATTCAGCGCGAACCTGGGACTGAGCTGGAACACCATGAATTCCTGGCTGACGACACCAATGATCCGCGGCCGGAGTTCGTTAAAACGCTTTGCCGGGTTATGGGAAGGAAGGGGAGCGTCCTCGCCTACAACAGCGGATTCGAATCGGGATGCCTTGCAGGCTTGGCGGAAGAGCCGACTCAATACAAAGATGAAATCAGAAACATCCAGGACAGGTTGTGGGACCTGTTGCCGGTCATGCGAGCCCATGTCTACGACTTGGCGTTCCGCGGCTCTTACTCATTGAAAAGCGTCTTGCCTGCCCTTGTGCCCGACATGTCTTACGATGGAATGGCGGTCGCGGAAGGCAACCTAGCCGGCCTTACCTGGGAAAAGATGGTTCGCGCTGAGGCGGGAAGCGACGAGAGAAGGAAATATAGAGACGACCTGCTGGCTTACTGCAAGCAGGACACGTTGGCAATGGTGCGGCTGCTAGAGGTTCTGCGAGCCGCGTGAGCGCAGATGAATGGAAAGAAGGGCTGCCAGATTCTGAGGCGGGTGAGTCAGACCCTTCGGGAGCAAGCGGCAAGCGCACGGCTCAAGGAAGAGTCGTGGCAAGCCTTCGCTCACAGGGTGCCCAATCCGAGAGTTGTGTCCCCAAAATGTCCCCGGCAAAAAACTCGGAATTGAAGGTAAGTCGCTGAAAGGATTTGGCGTCCCCGACGAGATTTGAACTCGTGTTACCGCCGTGAAAGAGCATTTAATGGTAATATCTAAGTTTGTGATACTAGGAAATTTGCCAGTGTTTATGCGGGTCTGGGCGATGTTAAAGGAATGCAGAATTATTCAGAATATAGCATGTATTAGCATTTCCGCGTCCCCACAGCGTCCCCGTAAATTCCCTTTAATTCATCTTCCCTATCGGCTAAAACAGGGTGTACTTTTTGTTGCCTACCCGGTTTCCCCCCGTGCTTCCGTACAACGCGGGCATAGGTCGGTCTTACCCGAGCCGCCCGCGTTGATCCTGGGCCAACCTCGCTTCAAGGCGCCCTATCCTACAAGTTTTCCGGAAGTCTGTTTCTCCCTGAAAGACGGAAGGCCCGTCAGAATCGGTCCGGCGGGCCCTCCTAATCCCACAATACGAGGTGACTGTACCGTGAGATCAAATAAAACTGTAATCCCAATTCGAAAAGCAGCGCAAGTCGAAACTCAATCCGGTCTGGCCAGAGAAAGCGAGTTCGCCCGTTTCAATTCCCTGCGGATCCGAACTTGCCAGAGACTGGATATGGTAAAAGCAATTGCCGGTGTTGGATTTTGTTGCGACGAAAGTGACGCCGACGACGAATCAATCAGTGGGACCTTCGCGGCGCTGCACGAACTAATCGACGAAGCCTGTGAAACCGCGAGCGAGATGGCCGGCGCGGATTACAACGTTCTTCGAGAGAAAATCCTTCTGCCGCTCGAAAGGGCCTCGGCAATTTCCGATGGCGCGTCCAATCTCCTGAGAAGTGAAACGCCGAGCCCAATACCGGGACTCTTCCATGCCGTCCTCGGTTTAACCGACCAAGCCGAAAAACACCTTAGCGAGATGACGTCCCAGATACAGGACGACCTTGCTTTGGCGGCGTGAAAATTCCCCCATTAGCCGGAGGTGCGTGGCCGCACGTTCCTCCGGCTCTGGGGCTCATCCGGCTCGCTCCCGGGGAACAAAGGCATCCAGGCTGCATCTAGACCACGGGCCCCCTGGCAAATGTCCGCGAGGATTTCCTGGCGCACGGCATCAAGGGAAGCGTTCGTGGAAATCCACAACCTCTCGCGGTCCTCCATGTTGTATGCCCTGGCCAAGGTTCGAATGTCGCACACGCGCTTGGCTTCTGCCTTTGCCTCGGCTGTGGCCTTTACCCGGATTGACTCCACCGTTTCGATTGGCGCCCGGTCCGTTTCCGAAATCGCTCCGTCCATAATTGCCCTCCTTTAATTGTCGCCGGCGGAACGCGCACGAAACGCACGGCCCCGGCCGCCTCTGTCCGTCTACGCAGGTTATGCAGTTGCATGTTCCTTTGCCTCCGCAGTGCCAGCAGATCCCGCCCGGCTCAAACCCCGGAAGATGCGGGAATTCCTTCACGCGGCTCTCGCACCGCTGCCCGTTTGCCGGGAATCCTCGATAAACTTCTGCACAGTTTGTGGCTCGTATCGAACGAACTTCCCGAGATTTACATGCTTAGGCCCGTATCCTCGCCGGCGCCAGGCGCGCAGCGTGCGCGGGGCTATCCGCAGAATTTTGGAAACATCCAATTCACTTAGGAGGCCGTCGCCCCCTACGGTCCCAATTTCCTTGACGTTTTTCTTGGTCATCTTATCTCCTTGATTTTCTGGGTGTTAACCCTGATTTTGGGCCTATGGTCGGCGCACCCCCGCCCTCGCGCGTTACCCGCGAGGGGATGGGCTTGGGAAGTACCTTTTGATCTACACGTAAGATCACGTGTAAGCGTCCTACGTTGACGGTCATATGGATGACGCAAGTTCTTGAAAATAAATGGCCTCCACTTTAAGTGTATATTGTCCTTGTGAGAATATGTGTAGTGCGGCATATAGCGGCCCTTTGTGGCATGTAAACACCGCACGCGGCATTGGATGAAGGCGTATAAGGCGTTTGCCGCACGCTCGACGGCAAGAAGTTGCCCAACTTGGAAACCGTGAATCTCTTGGAAGCTGTTAACCTCGGTAGCCTTCCAAATATCCTCGTTGTGAGCACGTAGGCGCGCCGAATTTTGCGCGCCACGCTCTTGTTGATGGTTCAATGACGGTTCCTTATGATTCGGGTGACAAAGCTTGTCACCCTTTCGTGTCTCTGGTGTCACCCTTTCGTGTCTCTGGTGTCACCCTTTACGCTATAGCGGACGTTTAACGGAAAGGGTGACATGCGGTCACCAGTGAGGTCTAGCCGCAAAGGGTGACAAAGTTTCACCCTTTTTCGGGCCATAGCGAAGATTATGCGCTGCAAGGCTTCGCTGTGGGTCGCGGATCGCCTCAACGTTTATCACGTATCGGCTTGAGTTACAGCGCCCGGTGCCCCTGTGCACCGTCAAGACGCCATCGGATTCAAGCCGCTTAATAACCCTTTGGCAATTGCGCTCGGACTGGCGCGCTTTCTCAGCAATTGTGCGAATAGAGGGCCAACAAATCCCCTCCTTGTCCGCATTATCCGCCAGCGCCAATAAGACCAAAGTGGCGGCCGCGTCAGGCGGGTAGCTTGACCTAAAAATAGCTGACATAATGTCAACCGACATCACATCTTCCGATCTCTGCTAAAGTCGCCCTTTAGGTCGCTCGGCTGGAGCTTCGGGGCCTGTAAACTTATGCCCGCATCCTGCATCAAAAGTTTACATATTTCCGCGTCTCTCTCGGGCGTCATTGGTTCGAATTTCCAGATTTTCGGCCACCGCTTGGTCTTTGCCATCATTTTCCTTTTTCGCCCCGACGACTGTCGGGGCCGTAATGAAATAACCCCACGGGTGCAATCTCCCCCCGCGGGGTGGGTCGGACGGAGGTTCCCCGTCTCTCTCTCTTGCGATTTCCGTAAGCCGTCGCTTTAGGTTCGCACGGACATTCCTCTCGGCTGTTGCGTTCCCCGGAAGGTCGATCCGCTCCCATAACTCCCCGGCTTCCTCGAGCTGGGCCTGGAGCTTTTTCAGCCAAACTAGAAAATGCACGCGGAACTCATCCGAGGAAGTAGGTCCCATGAAATGCCATCTCCGGCGCTTTCCGGTGAGGTCAAGACAAGCGAGCACCAAATTTCCGGTTTTTCGATTCCGCCCGGCGCGGATGAAAACCCGCGAGCTATAAATATCGTCAAGTCGCTCGCGCCTTCTGGGATGTAAGGTGATTTCTGGCTCACAGCCGATTGGCTGCTTGGAAATGGGGTCCATATTTCCTCCTGGCTTTCACTGAAGCGCCCTTAACGGACGCTGTTTTGTTCTTTCTCAGTGAGCCCTCGCGTCAAGCCCCGCGCCTGGCCATTTCGCGGCTCAACAGGTAGCCGTTGACGGATGCCTGCTGCAAGCCCGCTACGACGCCCTTTCTGGCGCGATACTCCGCCGCAGCGTCCGCCCCTCGGGCGTCAACGTTCACGGTAAGGCCCCCACCCGCATCCGACCCGGGCCCCAATGCGCTATTAGGGGTAATCGATCCCGACATGCTGGGCGTGAAAATCTCGGGGCCTTCCTCTCCGATCAAATAGCTTTGGCCGTAGCTCACGTCGCCGCCGCCCGCCATAGCTCCGGCGAGTCCGGTAAAAAGACTGCCGAATAATCCGCCCCCAGCGCCCCCGAAGGATTCCGCTAAGGGCTTGAATATCTCGATTTGGACGATCATCTCGCCGAGTTTCACCAGCAAACCGTCAATGACCCGCGTGAAATTGGCGCCGCTGGTGATCAATGTGTCGAAAGAGTGGCTAAGGTCCTCGCCGAATTTCAGTGAGAGGGTATCGAGGCTGCTCAGGTCGTCGCCTAGAGCTTTCTCGGCGGCATCCTCGTTGGCGCGGTCGAGCTCATCCTGGGTTTTGTCCTCCGCGCGCCTTTTGATTTCCGGTGTGATGTACCGCGCCTGAAGGGCCTGGCTGAGCATCGAAAGTTTTTGCTGCGCTTGCTCGGCGGGGGTGGCGACCTCATCCCGAATGCGGTCGCCGAAGGATTTTAGGCTCTCCTGATAGGCATCCGCGCCGGCCTTCCACGATGCCAGCGCCGCCTTATTGGCGTTGAAAGCGTCAACATTGGCAAGCAGACGCGCAGCAAATTCCCTGTTCGGCAGATCAACGCCCTTCAGGGCCAGCTCATAAAGCTCAAGCTGGTCAGTGGTTTTGCCCAAGGCCTCATATTCCTTAAGGATGGGTTCGAGAAGTTTGAACGCGGGGTCCTCGGAACGCTCGGCTGCGGAGTCCGCTTTCTTGTCGCCGGTTCCAAAGGCCCCCGCAAGGGATTTCGGCGGTGAGACCGTGGCGGCTGGCGGTTTCCAGTCAGCCGCCGCCGCCTTCTGCGAGGCGAGCCATGCGTCAATTCGGGCGAGTTCGCGGATGTCGCTATCCACGTCCACCCTCACAATTTGATCACCGGCTCCGGCGCCGGCCTCGGCGATTTCACCTCTCAGAAACTCCGCGCGGTCCTGCATCTGTTTGAAATAAGAATCCTGTTGACCGGAAAAAAGCTGCATCAATGTTGTCAGCGCCGGGATCAGGTTTTCGCCTAGAACGTGGGCCGCTCCCGCCCAGGTGCCCGTCAGATCCGCCCAGGCTTTTTCAAACTCGTGCGCGGCTGAGCCATGTGTCGGGTCAACGCATTCATTCAGTGCTTTGGCTTTTTCGACTAAAGGGCCATAACCGTCAGCCAACTGCTTTAGAGTTTCGGTGATGGCTTGCCATCCTTTGCCGACCAGGATGCTCAGGGCCAATTGTTGCTCATTGGGGTCTTTCAGGCTGAAAATAGCCTTGACGACCCGCTGAATGCGTTCATCGACAGGCGCCAGTTTGAGGCTATCAATTTCCGCCTGGCTAAAGAGAGCGCTAAGGACTTTTCCCGCCTGCGAAGTGGGCTCGTCGAATGCTGTGGCAATGCTTTTCCCTAACCTTCCGAGTATAATGCTCAGGCTCTCGAATGATTCTCCTATTTCGTCGGAAACCACTCGGAGCCCGGAAAGATTCTCTGTCGAGAGATGGGTGATTTCGGAGGCTCGATAGATAGCCGCCTCATATTCAGCGGTGCTAGCCGCCAGCCCTGCCGCCCCCGCCATTAAGCCCACAAACGCGCCAGGGCCGAGGCCCACGGACATGCTGGAGAGTAGGGTCCCAAGCCCCGACACCTGGGTCGCCAACCCTTCAAGCTCGCGGCCGAGGTTTCGGATTACCGCCGCCTGGTCGTCTGCGGTGATTTGAACTTTGACTTGCGCGTCTTTGCCTGCCATTATTTGCTCCTGGAAAATCAGGCGGTGCCCAAAAAAGCACCCCCCGATCTTGCGAGAATGTTGCCCTTTAAATTTTGTCGGACGGCCCGGCAGTGCCAATGGAGGGGAAAAGGTCGAGCCCGGTTACCGTCCGACCGCTCAGCCGGGACCCCTGTCGGCATGAGCGAACCCCAAAGAAACATGCGGCCCCGCGCCGCCTGGCAAAGCCGCAATTCGTGGGCTACTTGCCGAGCGCGGCGCGAGGCGCGCGAGCGTTACGCCACAATCCGCGCGTCCAGGCAGGCCGCGAAGGACACGGGGTAGCGCAAGGCGACGTCCACCATCAAGAAACTGGTGACTTCGATCACACCCTGCTTCTTGAGCCGGTAGGGGTCTACGATCAATTCCAGGACGCCCCACTCGCCGATAAGCAAATCCCGCCAATTACCGAAGATGATAGCATGGCAATCGCTATTACCGCCTTTTGTTAGGCCGGATGGCGCCTGGTTGGAGAATTCGCCGCGATAGCCGTAAGGCGTATTGTCGGAGGGCCAGATCATCAAGGGGAAATTGCTGACAATCGGTGTCTGCTTGCAGTAGCCTCGCACGCCCGGCGTGGTTAGATACCCTGGTGTATTCAAGATCACGTTCTGAGTGGTCAGGCAAGCCTCAAGTTTGGCGAGCGTCCCGTAAACCGGGTAGCCGCCATTGTCGCCAATAGCAACGCTGCCGATGCCGGAAGTTCGCAAAATACCCTTAGGCTGGTTGCCCGTGCCGAGGCCGTTGATCGCGGCTAGGTCAACGCCGATAGCGTTGATCATGGCCAGGTCTTCTCGTATAAGTTGCTCGACATCCAGGCTGGATTGCACGAGCAATTGCCGCGTGTAAGAAGTGCTCGCTTGCGCCGCGTGCGGGCTCAAGGTCACCTGCCCGAAGGCAACGTCCGCGTCTGGAACGTCCGCACCGGGGGCCTCGCCGGTCCAATAAAGCGTACCGGGAGCGGTCTGCTTTGGGAAGGCAATCGGGCTTGTCAAGTCCGAAAGAACACGGGCGCCGAGCGCGCGAACCTTCATCGCGTTGCGAAGTAACTGGATCAACTCTTGCGGTTCCACGAAAACCGTTGCTCCGCCAGTTGCCGATCCCGTATTGGATAGGGCGCGCGAGTCATACGGGCTGGCTTGCATCCCGGTCGGAATGTAGACACCGCCTGTCGGTTTTCCGCAACGCTGTTCAATTTCGCGGGAAACTTCCCCTTCAAACCCGGCGTCTTTCTCTAAGTCGGCCAACACGCCAATCGCACGCGCAACCGAATATCGCCGGTTTTCGGTCCGCGTCAATCTGGTGTAGCCCGGACGGATGCCGGACACGTCGCCGACCAAGGCGCGCGCGGCCGCTCCGGTATCAACTACTGTGTTCATTTCCATTGTGTATTGCTCCTCTGCGCCCGCAGGCGCTCGTAAAATGCGGGCCGGAGTTACCCGGCCCGCCCCTACCCATCAAAACCTAATCCACGGTCTACTAGTATCTGAATCCCCCGAAGGAATTACTGTTGCGCCTTCAATAACTTGCGGAGAATCCGGCTTAATTGCCGAGGCGTGGCGAAGAC
>JBEKAD010000179.1:0-8763 GCA_050018435.1 Terriglobia bacterium | reverse complement strand
GCTTTACGCGCCCGTGCGAAGTGAGCCGCACCACCATCGCTAACTATCTGAAGGTTCTGGAGGCCACTTTCGCCGCCCACGTGATCCGCCCCTTCAGCAGCCACCGCCCGACCGAAATCGTGACCGCACCCAAGGTCTATGCTTTTGACACCGGCTTCGTCTGTTACCATCGTGGCTGGCAGGAGCTGCGCCAGCAGGACCTGGGAGATATGTGGGAGCATTTCGTGTTGAATGAAATCATGGCCCAGTTGCAGAGTCGCCAGATCTTCTACTGGAGGGATAAGCGAGGGCATGAAGTGGATTTTGTTTTGCCCACGCGCCGGCAGGAACCCCTGGCGCTGGAATGCAAATGGTCTGCGGAGGCCTTCGAGGCAGCCAACCTCCAGGCATTTCGCCGAGTTTATCCAAAAGGCGAGAACATCGTGGTGGCCCACGACGTTGACCGGGCCTTCCGCCGCAACTACGGAGAGATCAGCGTGCGCTTTGAGAGCCTGTCCTCCACCGTTTCCAGGATCATGTCTCCGCCGCCGTCCAAGGCGACAAAGGAATGAGAATGCCCACGCACGATATCATCGACAACCGCACTGCGGACTCCTGACTCCTAACTCCTCGCTCCTGAATCCAATGTGTATCTCAGCAGCAACCATAGCCGGTCACTGCGGCCGCAAGGGGAGATTAAGAGCTTGTTGCTCTGCGGCTGCCGGCTTAAGGACCACCAGAACCATTTCCAGGCGATTCAAGTCCACAGAGGGCTTTACGTTGATGGTTTTATAAATCATGCCATCACCCACGTTCACCACGGTTCCGACCGGCAGGCCTTTGGGATAGACCTTATCGAGCCCGGAAGTCACCACCGCTTCCCCGCGGTTTACCACCTCTTCGTTCATGACGTAGTGAAGGTCGCAAAAGCTGTAGCTGCTGCCCTTCAGGATGCCCTGCACGCGGCTTTGGGCCAGGGTCACGCCCACACCGCTGGAGGGGTCGGTGATCAGCAGCACTTGCGCGCTGTGTGGGAAGATGGCCAGGATTTTTCCCACCACGCCCTCCGGGGTGATGACGGCAAGGTCGGCGGTAAGCCCGGAATCCGAACCCTTGTCGATGGAGACGGCGTTGAAGTTCTCAACGGGCGCGTGCAGGGCATCCTGGCTGGAAGCGATGACCTCCGCCGCCACGGTTTGAAACGCCAATTGGTTCTTAAAATCCAGCAGAGTACGCAAGCGCTCAGTTTCCCTAGCCTGCTCACCCAGCCGCTGGATTTGCACCTGCGCCGCCACCAATTGGATGTGCAGCTCCTGGTTTTCCTGCTCCGCGTGCCAGAGATGGCGATAAGTTCTGTAAGCGGTGGACGAAACATTCATCAGGCCGCCCACCGAGCGCTCCAAGGGATCGAAAGCCTCAACCGCCCAGTAGCGGATCAGCCGCACGTGGTTGTCGCGAGTGATCTGGAGGGAAAGCAGCAGGATTTGTGCGGCAACGACCGCCAGAAGGGTAAAGAAGGAACGGTGCCGGCGGATGAAGGCCGGCATGTCAGGTCCATCGTGATCCAGCGCTTCGACCGGGCGCGTCAAATCCGGTGAGTTAGGATCAAACATAACAAGGACGTCCGTGGTCCGTTGTCCTTAGTCCGTGGTAGAACACTGACCTGACGAACCAGCCGCCTTTACGACTAGAGTGACACGTTGCCTTACAAAGGACAACGGACCACGGACCAGGGACAAAATATCCGCCTCATTCTATCGCTACCCGGCGCAACAAGTCAAAATCTGTCAACATTCTACCTGTGCCTAATACCACCGAAGCCAGAGGGTCCTCGGCGATCGAGACGGGCAGGCCGGTCTCCTCGCGGATACGCTTGTCGAGGTTTTTCAGCAGGCCGCCGCCGCCGGTTAGGACAATACCTCGGTCCGAGATGTCCGCGGATAGTTCAGGCGGTGTGCGCTCCAGGGCGACGCGGATGGCGTTGAGAATGGTTGAAACACATTCGGATAAGGCATCCCGAATTTCCGAATCGTCGATGGTAATGGTCTTGGGAATGCCTTCGAGCAGATGCCGCCCCTTGATCTCCATCGTCAGGGGTTTTTCCAGGGGGTAGGCGGAGCCAATTTCAATTTTAATATGCTCGGCGGTGCGCTCGCCTATCAACAGGTTGTACTTGCGCTTCATGTAAGCCGTGATGGCTTCGTCCATTTCGTTTCCGGCCACACGCACGGAGCGACTGTAAACAATTCCGGAAAGGGAAATGACGGCAATATCGGTCGTGCCACCCCCGATATCCACGATCATACTGCCGGAAGGCTCAGTGATAGGCAAGCCCGCGCCAATGGCCGCCATCATCGCTTGTTCCACCAGAAAGACTTCGCTCGCCCGCGCGCGCATCGCAGAATCCTGTACCGCGCGCTTTTCCACCTGGGTGATTTCCGAGGGAACGCCGATGACGATCCGCGGATGAACAAACATCTTGCGGTTGTGGGCTCTCTGAATGAAGTAGTTGAGCATCTTCTCCGTCACCTTGAAATCGGCAATGACGCCGTCCTTCAAGGGGCGGATGGCAACGATGTTGCCGGGGGTGCGGCCGAGCATCTCCTTGGCATCGCGTCCCACGGCTTCGATATCCCCGGTTACTTTATTGATGGCTACAATCGAAGGCTCGTTGACCACGATACCTTTGCCCTTGGCGTAAACCAGGGTGTTGGCAGTCCCCAAGTCGATGGCAAGGTCCGATGAAAAAACGCTGAATAAGGAACGGAGGTTCATTCGCTTGTGAGCTCCTGCTGTGACGGACCGGGGTGACAGGCGAAGGGCTGACTCATTCAATCACGATGGGCCTTCGTATCGTATTGGTATTGCCCTTGCGGTCTTGTGCGGTGATCGTGATCTGGTTCGAGCCGGAGTGCGGAAACGGGGACGTGAAGCCCCGGAACGTGCCGTCCGGTGAAATCGAAAAGACTTGCTCATTGTTGATGATCACGGTTGAGCCGGGCTCCGTCTTCCCTTGCACCTCGACCACCCTGCCGTGCTGAATAATGTTGGTCACTTCCAGATAAGCCTGGTTCCCGGCAACTTGCTGCACCAGGTTCAACCGGTTGGCCTGACTCGGTTGGCTTTCCACTCCTTTCGAATCGATGGCACTGACCATCCAATAGTAAATCCCTTCATCGAGCCCTGAAATCGGGATGGAGGTCCGTCCGCTGACCTTCTTGTCCACCACGAAATTGGAAAGCATGACCGAGGGAGATATCTGAAGGTGATAGGCTTTCGCCTCGGGGACCTCCGTCCAACTGAAGTCCAGAGCTGTGGACTTGGGATCTTGCACCAGCTTCAGCTCCATATTCGGGGGCGTCAGCAAGGAGGGTGGAGCAATCACCTTGCTTCGCACCAAGCCCGGTTGTTGGGCGGCGAATGAAACCTGCTCATATTGGCCGAGCTGAACGCTCGTCGAGCCACGGGTCACTTGCGCCTGGCCTGAATCCACTGTAATCACGTGGACGTTTTTGTCCGGATCGTTGCGGACCACGGCACGGCTTTCTTCATGCAAGTCCGCTACCGCGTCGGCGAAGGAGACCCGCGATGTCGACCCCGGGGTTTCGAAGTGGCCCGTCGCCAGGTCTACCGCGCCCGAGGTTACCTGCACCGCCACCTTCGTGGCGCGGGTTACGGGGTCCTCGCGGCTTTCCTCCACCGCAATGAGCGCATCGGGTTTCAACGTGTAATTGGTGCCATCGGCAAAAATGATGCGCGCCCACCCCTCACTCCCCGTTTGTACAAAGTCGCCCTTTTCCAGGCTGGTGTTGTAATCCGCCCGCATCCACTGCGACGAGGCGGCCTTCTTGACGCGGACGTTACCAGCCAGATTTACGAAGTGTGCTTCCTTCCGGCTCGTTTGCGTTTGCGGGGCGCTCGGGTTGGCGGCCACCGATTCCAGCACTCGTTTCCCGATATTGACGACGAAGCTCGGCGAAATCAGATACACGATAAACAGCAACAACGAAAAGGCGAGAACGATGTAAATCGCAATCGTGCGGTACGAGATGGTCGTCCACTCGACTTCGACTGAGCGACCTCGCTCGCCGCCGGGAGGCTGTGTCCGTGGGCTCATGGCGCCTGCAAACCTCGAAGCTTATTCTTGACGAAACCACCGGCAGGGTCAAGGAGATTTAACCTTCGCGGCAGGGCCGTCACGGAACTTTGGGTTGCGACGCAACCACCTCATTAGGGATAGTTCCTTTCCCCAGGAGACTCTTGAGCTTAAGGAGAAGCGGGAAGGTAATCTCCTGTCCTTGGGCGGCAACCAGAAGTCCCTTCCCGGTTCGGACGTCTTGCTCCAGGCCCAGGAAGACTGACCGAGGAGTTGCGCGACAAGGTTTCAAGCGGAGTTCGCCATCCCTGGGTGTTCGGCGGGAGTGCGTGCTGGTTGATCTGCGGCACCTCCGGTTTTCGGTCCTACACCGCGGTGGCCCGCGAAGAAGTGCCGGACGGAGGGGGGTAATGTGTTAGTATAGATCAAGGAAGGCGGGAGAGATGGCAATCACGGTCGCTTCTCGGATCGAAATCGATGACCACGGTGTGGCTTGGATTGCCGGCGCCAACACGAAGGTTCTGGAAGTCGTTCTCGACAAAAAGGCGTATGGCTGGAGCCCCGAGGAGATCCATTTCCAGCACCCGCACCTGGCGCTTTCGCAGATTCACTCTGCGCTCGCCTATTATTATGAGAATCGGGAAAAGCTGGACGAGCAGATTGAGCGGGACTACCAGGAAGCCAAGCGGTTGGAGCCCACCCTTTCCGACCCGGCGTTCCGTCAGAAACTCCACGCCTTGAAGAACTCCAAGTGAGCCTCAGCTTCTACATGGATGTTCATGTCCCGTGGGCCATGACCACCGAATTGCGCCTGCGCGGCGTCAATGTGGTCACCGCACAAGAGGATGGGGCTGGGCAGTTCTAAGGATCCGATTTTGCTCGACCGCGCTGCGGCGCAGGGGCGAGTGCTCGTCACCCATGACACCGATTTCCTGCGCGAGGCAGCCCGCCGTCACGTTCAATCGATCCCTTTCGCGGGAATCATCTTTATCGCCCCACTCGACGTTACCATCGGGCGCGCCGTTGCCGATCTTGAGCTCTGTGCAAAGGCCAGCAAACCGGAAGAATGGATTAACCGGGTTGAGTACTTGCCCCTGTGATGGACACCGCACTTGGCGGCGCCCGCACCAGCCACAGCAGCCAGGGCGCCACCGCCGACCGCGTGCTGGTGCACGTGGACACCGAACAGGCCCGCGACCAGCTTGTCAATTCACGGCTGGCGTATGTCTCCGTCTCGCGCGGGCGGGACGATGCGCAGATTTATCCCAACGACGCGGGGAAATTGGGCGAAGAGTTGTGCCGCGACGTTTCGAAAAAGTCCGCCGTGGAAACCGGGCATGAAATGGGCGGTAGGGACCAAGGCCCCAAGACTGAAAACGCCGAACACCAATCAGTGAGCGAGTCGCAGGGGCATGGACAAGGATACGGGATGGACCATTGACAGCAATAATCGGCGCACCAGTGCCGCAATCAGAATGCGTGAGTTTCCCGTGGTAGAATGGCCGCACATTATTGTAGCGATTCCCGCTTTCGGGAGGTGCCGATGTGGCGTAAACCGGTCGTGACAATCCTAATGCTCATCATATCAATGATTCTAACGCTGGCCGTACGGGCGCAACAGATGCCCTTCACGCAGGAACAGGTCAGCAACATGGTACGCGCCGGGCTAGGAGATGATTCGGGCGCGAAGCTGATCGAGCAGCGCGGGATTGATTTCGCCCCAACGGAGAGCTTTCTACAAAGCCTCAAGGGCGCGGGCGCAAGCGACGAGTTTCTTAGTGCATTGCGCGCAGCCAAGCCGCCCGAGCTTGCGAAGAAGCCGCTAAACCAAGTTCAGGTATTCGCTCTGCTGATGGGCGGCGTCCCCAGCCACCGAGTCGCCATGCTGGTGGAGGAACGCGGCATTGATTTCAAGCCCACTGATGAATACCTTCAGGAGGTCCGCTTGGCCGGAGGTGAGGACGAATTAATCGGGGCCCTCAAGGAAGCCAAGGTGACGGGCGGGGAGAACGTTGACCCCGTACTAAGGGCGCGGCAAACGGAAGTCCGGCAGCATCTCGCCCGCGCCGGAGAATTCTACCGTGGCAAACGATACGCCGACGCCGAGGCAGAGCTTCACGCGGCGATTGGTTTGACGCCAGAGGACGCGGAGTTACACGACGCGCTCGGCGCTGTGCTCGGGGAGAAGGGCGGTTGGGATGGGGAGATCACCGAAGAGCGCGAGGCGCTCCGCCTTAACCCGAATCTTGCAGAGGCGCATGTCAATCTCGGTCGCGCGCTCGGGGAGAAAGGTGACTGGGACGGAAGCATCGTTGAAGAACGTACGGCTTTGCGCTTGGACCCCAATTTCGAGGTAGCACACGTTAATCTCGGTCGTGCGCTCGGGGCCAAGGGCGACTGGGATGGCGACATCGCCGAGCAGCGCGAGGCATTGCGCCTGAATTCCAAGAACGAATTCGCCCACGCCAACCTCGGGGCGGCTCTTGGCGCTAAGCACGACTGGGAAGGCGAGATCGCCGAAGATCGCGAGGCGCTGCGGCTTAACCCCGGCAACGAAGCGGG
This sequence comes from Terriglobia bacterium, assembly GCA_050018435.1. Classification (GTDB taxonomy): domain Bacteria; phylum Acidobacteriota; class Terriglobia; order UBA7540; family UBA7540; genus Bog-366. Next base: position 2,126 of record JBEKAD010000179.1, on the reverse strand, counting down.
CCACGTCAATCTCGGAATAGCGCTTGGGAATAGGGGCGATTGGGATGGTGAGATTGCCGAAGAGCGTGAGGCGTTGCGCCTTGACCCCAATAATGCGATAGCGCACCTCACACTTGGGGCGGCGTACGCGAATAAGCACGATTGGGACGGCCAGATCTCCGAGGATCGAGAGGCCTTGCGTGTTGACCCGAATAACGAAAAGGCGCACGCCAGCCTGGGGATGGCGCTCGGGGTCAAAGGTGATTGGGATGGGGAGATCGTTGAAGAGCGTGAAGCCATGCGCCTGAATCCTAATGACGAACCGGCGCATGTTAACCTAGGTCTGGCACTCGGAGCGAAGCACGATTGGGATGCGGCAATCGCGGAATTCCGCGAAGCGCTTAGATTGAACCCGAAGGATGCGAGCGCGCATGGCAGCCTTGGTCTGGTCCTTGGAATCAAGGGCGATTCTGACGAAGCAATAACGGAATTCCGGCAGGCGCTAAGCCTCAATCCTAATGACGCCAACGCCTATTATGGCCTTGGCCTTGCGCTTGAGAAAAAGGGTGACCGAGCAGGGGCTTTGGAAGAGTTTCGCTCGGCCTACGAGCTGAATTCCAATAACAGCAATTACCGGGAGGCTTACGACCGCCTCCTGAACTCTGCGACTACCACTACTTCCTCTAAGGAACAGCATAACTGGGAGCGTGGCAAGGTCATCGCTCAGGATTTAAGCTCGTCGCGTGCTGGCACATACGCAGGACCAATAGGGACTGCAACCGTTGCCGTGCCAATCTATCGAAGATCGAACACCGTCGTGATCGAAACTGACAATTACCGGTATGAGTGGAGTGAGGTGGGTCGCAGTCTGGTGGTCCTTCCAGTAAATGGTTTCGTCGATTTCTACCGCGACGGTAACTGGTTCATAGTCCTCGATTCGAAGCAGAAGAAGCATAAATTCACACTCGTCAGCATGACTGCGCGGAGACAAGAAAAATAGAGCGCGTGCATGGGGTGTAACCATCCTCTGGTCGGGCAAGCGGCGGGAAGTACGCCCGGGGGTTTCGGCTGCGCTCCTCTCCGACAAGCCGAGGATTTCTATCCAAGTCGCTGAGCGTGATTCGATGACCAAGAAAAACGCGAAGCGAAAACGGAGACGAATGGACGAAGACGTTGAACACACACTAATCCTCGTCGATATGTTAGGTTTTGCTGCGCTCACGGAGAGGCATCGTATCCGATTGGTCCCCTACGGACCCAACGAGCATGGCTACACCGGCACGTCCACGAGTCCGCTTCAAACGCAATATAACCGGTTCCACCGCATTCTGGAATCTTGTATCAGCGAGCAGCGCCTCTCCGGTGGCATGCAGGCGATGCTCTATTCCGATTGCGCATACCTCGATGCAGGCAATTCGGTGCGTTCCGCGCTCATTGCTACTGAGTTAATGCGAAATTTCCTGCGGGAGCGTGTTCCCGTTCGCATGGGAATTGGTCGCGGCACATTCTACGCATTTGGCTTCTCAATTGACGTTTCAGACTCAACCACAGTTACCCGTTCCTTGTTTGCTGGCACAGCAGTCATCCACGCCCATTCCGCCGAACGGTCAAGCGGAAAAGGAATGCGAATCTTCGTGCACCCTTCACTTGAAACCGAGCGCCATTTGATCGAGAGGAGCGTCAGGATGGTCCCATTGCCGAAGCCGAATGACGGTGCCAGGTGGGAATTAAACTACCTTTACAAGACGAGGCCCGCAGCGCAGCAACCAACAGCCGACGAATCCGACCTGGAACTATTTGAAGTCGTTAAGTCAATGAAAGACCCGAAGGCAAACATGAAGGTACGTCGGCAGTACATCGAAACCCACAAGGCTCTAAACCGAATGAGGCGGGCAAACAGCCGAAAACTCGTTAACATTCGACAACTGAAGTCAACTTTTACAGATCTCGGTTCGTTTTAGAGCTGGCGGGCGCAGAGCTGCTTTTCAAGGTCTGTGGCTCGCAACCAAGGGCGGTTCGCTGTTACCACGACGACGAATCCTGCGGACGAAGTTGCAGAAGCTCGTGGATTGCCTTGCCCGGATAGCGCTGCCAAGAGCCACCTTCAAACCTGTACGTATCCAATTTGGTAAGGATGCCACTGTATG
>JBEKAD010000178.1:0-18418 GCA_050018435.1 Terriglobia bacterium | reverse complement strand
GAGACGTAAATCAACTGGCCGACGCGGTGCTCAAACTCCTCGAAGGAAAGCGGGCGATTGTCGAGCGCCGAGGGCAAGCGGAAACCGTAATCCACCAGCGTCTGCTTGCGCGAGCGGTCGCCGTGGTACATGCCGCGAAGCTGCGGCACCGTCTGGTGGCTCTCATCAATGAACATGACCGCGTCTTGGGGGAAATAATCGAGGAGCGTCGGCGGAGGCTCGCCCGGCAGCCGGCCGGAGAGGTGTCGAGAATAATTCTCGATCCCGTGGCAGTAACCCATTTCTTTCATCATTTCCAGGTCAAACATGGTGCGCTGGTGGATGCGCTGGGCTTCCACGAGTTTGCCCTGCTTCTCCAGTTCGCCCCGCCACCACTCGAGTTCGCTCTTGATCCGCTCGATGGCTTCCTCTTTGCGGTTGGCGGGTAAGACATAATGGGTCCTCGGATAAATGGGCAGGCGCGCGAGCGATTGTTTGACTTGACCAAAGAGGGGGTCGATTTGCGCCAACGATTCCACCTGATCGCCCCACATCTCGATGCGATAGGCGTTGTCTTCGTAGGTGGGATAAACCTCGATCACATCGCCGCGCACACGGAACGTCCCGCGCCGGAAGTCCACATCGTTGCGCTCATACTGGATTTCCACCAGCCGCCGGAGGATGTCCTGCCGCGAAACCTTTTGGCCCTTTTCCAGCAAAACCAACATGCCGTAATAGGCTTCCGGGGAGCCAATGCCGTAAATACAGGAGACGCTGGCGACAATCAAGCAGTCGCGCCGCTCGAAAAGTGAACGTGTGGCCGACATGCGCAGCTTGTCCAGCTCGTCGTTGATCGTCGCTTCCTTCTCGATATAAACGTCGGCGGCGGGAATGTAAGCTTCCGGCTGGTAATAGTCGTAGTAGCTGACGAAGTATTCCACGGCATTTTGGGGAAAGAAGTGGCGAAACTCATGGTAAAGCTGAGCGGCCAGGGTCTTGTTGTGAGCCAGCACGAGGACGGGACGATTGAGGGTCTCCATCACCTTGGCCACCGTAAAGGTTTTGCCCGAACCCGTAACGCCCAGCAGCACCTGATGCTGCTTTCCCTCTTCGGCGCCATGGATCAGGTCTTGAATGGCCGTGACCTGGTCACCTCGCGGCTGATAAGCGGAAACAAGTTTAAAGTCCATCACCCACACTCACTCCGGCGGCGGAAAGCGAAAAGACCATTATAGCGCGGGATGCCCCGTCACTCTCGAAGCTGTGACCCTGGCGGTGAAGGGACGGTGAAGGGATTTGCCACCCGCAGGGCGAGGAGTTACAATCAAGTGGAAAGCCGGTTGGTGCAACCACCTAGAGGTCAAGAAAATGGCAGATAAGAGTTTTGACAACTTCGTCCGGCGGGAACAGCAAGCCGTGAAAGTCTCCGATCAGAATCCCGTCGACTGGCAAGCCGAGAAGACTGCATGGCTTCGGCATCTGGAAGAACTCTTTACGCAAGTGGAGGGATATCTCAAGCCATACGTGGACGCTGGCCAAGTGGTTATTCGATATCGCTCCATTAACTTGAACGAAGAATATATTGGATTGTATTCCACCAAGGAGATGATAATTACCATTGGCAGCAAGACGATCAAGCTTGAGCCAATAGGCACCCTTATCGTTGGCTCAAAGGGGAGGGTCGAGGTTGCCGGTCCACGGGCTCGGGCACAACTCCTTCTGCTAGACAGCAAAGTTAGGTCCACGTCGCAACTCATTCATGTGTCCGTTAGCATCAATGGCGGACTGCCTTCACCTCCACCGCGGAAACCCCCTTCTAATATCAAGTGGGTTTGGAGAATTGTGACACGTCCACCCCAACGGGAGATCATCGAAATCAACAAGGACAATTTCTTGAATCTTCTGGTGGAGATTTCGAATGGCCAGAACATCTGATCTTGAGGGTCAGAGATTGGCTGAGATCGCCGATTATCACAATGATGCGGTGGATTCGCTCACCTTCTTCTTGCAACCGTTATTGCAACAGAACAACCCTCGTTTTATCAACTATTCCTCAGCTGAATTCAACGAACTCCTTCATAGCCGAATCGAAGAAACAGGTTTACGTTCCTCCTTGGCAACTCTGGCTGCGGTGGAAGCAGCATTGCGTAACGATTATCGGCTTCGAGTGACACAACGACACAAGGATCCACTTTCGAGGGCCTTCAGAGTCATTTACAAGACGAAACGAGAGAAAGTTCGGTTGGACGAGAACTTACTTGATCTGTGGGTCCGACATCACCCCGAGCTCAGGAGACTGGTAGGAGAACTGCGCGCTGCACTGCATTTTCGCCATTGGCTTGCTCACGGACGATATGGGGAGCGCCCAGCGCACGGCAGGTTTGATTACGACAGCATCTATAACCTCGCAGATCTGATACTAAGTAACTTTTTCCCTCAGTAACGCCGTTGTGCTTACCGCCCCCCTCTATGATCCATCTGGCGCAAGGATCAAACCGACCCACCACCGACCACGCTTCTTACCCCGCCCGTCCGGCGAACTGTGTTACGATAGAAAGGTTTTGGGGACGTGAAATTCTTGCGTGTGAAGGATGAGGTTCCATGGATCAGACCTGCTCGCGGCGTATATCGAGATTGCTCGTCGCACTATGGCTATCAGCATTGGTAATGGGCGTGGCTCGGGCCCAAGCGCCCAAACCCCCGGCGGCGAGCCAAGCTCCTGCCGCCAGCAAGCCCGCGGGCCCCACGGCTGAGACTCCGGAGCCGGCCGACAAGGTGGTGCTCAAGGTCGGCGATCAACAATTCACCAAGGCAGACATTGACTACCTGATTGCAAATTTACCCCCGCAAACGCAGCAGGCTATAGCCGCAAAGGGGAAAAAACCGCTCGGGGATCAGTACGCGCTCATTGTGATGCTTTCCCAGCGGGCGCACCTCCATCATTTAGACCAGACGCCCGATTTTGTTCGCAAGTTGGCCTTCCAAAAACAGCAGTTGGAGGCGCAAACTGCCTTTGAAGAGATCAATCAGCAAGCCAAGGTAAGTCCGGAAGAGGCACAACGGTATTTCATTGCGCATACCGCCGACTACGACGAGATCACGGTGCGGCAAATCGTCGTCCGTAAGAAGGCTGCCGAGCCTAAAGCCGACCCGGCGCACCCGGCCGCTCCCACGGGTCCGGGACTTGCTCCGGAGGAGGCGAAAGGCCGCGCCGAGGCCATCCGCAAGGAACTGGTCGCAGGCACCGACATCAAGAAGGTCATTGAGGATTTCAAAGCGCCTGGGGATGTGATCATCGAAGCTGAGCCCCGCAAGGTTCGCCGGGGAGGCATGCGCCCGGAAATGGAAAAGGTGGCATTTGCTCTAAAAGATGGCGAGGTCTCTGAACCTGTCGACTTGCCCCAGGCCTTGGTCTTCTTTCAGGTGACCGGGCATAGCCATGTAGATCTGAAGGATGTTACCCTGGAAATCGAAAAAAACCTGCGGCAGCAAAAGATTGACGCAGCGCTGGCAGAGGTCAAGAAGAATACCACCCTGTGGATGGACGAGCAGTACTTCGCGGCCCCACCCACGCCGAAAGAAGGGCCCACCCTGGGCGCACCTGTCGTCAAAACACCTACGAAACCTTGAGCCCAGTAAGACGCAAAACAGGGAAAGTCAATACGATAATTGAAGGTTTGGTGCGCAGTTGCACTTGCAGTTAAGAACTGGGAATTAATATCGCGGAGCGGTAGACTCTGCGGTGTTGGTCCGCCCTTTGTTTGTTCTTCTCGAGCGTGCCCCTCATAATGTTTTCAACAAGTCTGTTGAAAAGTTTGTGGAAAAGCCTACCCCAGATTACGGTAAGGTCAAAACCATGAAAGGGTTTTAACACTTTGCACCAACCTGAAGCAATCGTTGTAACGCAAAAAAAACGCGCCCGCGCGCGGAACCTATGCCCCTTGGCGATAGAAATGCTCACAACGATTTCCCCTTGCTGATTCTTTTTGAGAATCCCCGAAGGGCCACCGCACGCCCCTACATAACACGCCGACAAAATAATTTCAGTGGGCGCTTGTTTCAGACCTAAATTAGCGGCTGGGGCTTTTTGAGTTTGACTTCGAAGACTTGGTTGTCTTTTTCCAGTTGCAGTTCTTTGCCATAGCTCTGGTGGCCAGCGGCGGTTATCGTTAAAACTATCGTTCCCTTGTTGATGCCCGAAAACTTGTACCGGCCCTGGGTATCGGTCTTGGCACTGTAAGCAATTTTCTCCGACTTCCCAAACCTCGCTGGGCCGCCGGGCGCCGTGAATTGCAGGGTCAAGCGCGCTTGGCTAATGGGTTGCCCGGTGTCAGCTTCCTTTACGACCACGGTCATGTTGGTAGTTTCGCTGCGGGGCTTCCCGCCCTGAGCATGGGCGGAGCGGCTGAGGCTAGCGAATAGTAGAAGGCTTGTGGCAACCCACGCCGCCACAAAGAGTTTGGTGTGCTGGGACGAAAACATGGGGTGGAACCTCCTTGTTCGATGTCTACTGAAAGATTGAAACTGCGCCGCTCCCAACGATTCCCGCTACGTGCGTTTGATGGATCGCTCGGGCGGCGCGAGCGTGACTTCCTCCCGAACAGAGTACTTTCATCCCCTATGATAACTCATCTCGGGAAAAATCGGAGAAGGGTAGCAGAGCCGCTGGCCAATCGTCAAAAGTCAATCGTTACAGGACACTCGCGGCGCGCCTTATGCCGCGCCCGCCACGGGAGCGTGCACGGGCCGACCCAGGCGCCTCTGGATAGCAAGGAGAATCAGAACGCAAACTCCCACTTGCAGGACGATGGCCGCGAGGATGAACCCGGTAGGGATTGTGCGCTTTTCCGCTTCGCCGATCAGCACGTAGGGAATCAGCAAGGTCAACACCTTGGTCGGGGCCGCCGGGGAAATCACCGAGACGACCAACCCCACCAGGCCGACCGCCGCGTTATAGAGGAAGAGAAACAGAATTCCCTTCATCACCGGATGCTTCATCCGCGTGAGGAGGCACCACTGGAGGAAAAGCACATCCCGCGCCGTAAACACCAGGAAAGCCCCGAAGGCCATCGCGACAAAGCCCAGGCTCCATTCGCCCAGAGGAACCGCCGAGCGCAGCCCCAAGGCTTCTGCCGCCAGCATGGCATAACCGATGATCGCCGCCGGCACCAACCAGGGCCAGGGCAAACCGTCGGGGGCAAAATAAGATCCCTCGCCGGCTTTCCATTTGCGCCACCAGACTTTTAACTTTTCGTGCGGGCTCAGCGCTGCCACACCAATCAGGAAGAGGAACACAGCGTTCCAGGCCACCGCAAACAAGGCGATCTGATAGACATAGTGCATGGCGAGGCCTGAGCGGAGGAACGAGGGTGTGCGGAGCGTGTTCGTGTCCAGGAACGCATAAAAGAGGAGATTCCAGAAAGCGACCAGCCCCACGCACTGCCAGCGCGAGAGAAGCTGAATCTGCGGGATGTCCCGTTTGAGATTGCGCACGATCATCAGGACGAACCATGCGCCCAAAAGGGCGTAAAGAACGAGGGTGAGGATGACGCAGGGAACCCCCATGCCGAAAACCGTTGGGGAAACGTGCCCCATATCCGTATCAATGCGGTGGAGAGAAAGCAAGGCAGGAACAACGCTGATGGCGGTGAACCCCTTGAATGGGCCTTCCGCAAACGCCAGGAAGAAAAGGTTGGCTAACAGTCCCAGCAAGCCCACGGCCCCTGAACTCGATTTCTCCACGAGCATGGATCCCAGCAAGGCCGCCAAGCTGTAAAAAAGATTGAAAGCGAGGAGGAGAACAAGGGAGCCCATGACGGCCACCGGGCGAATTCCGCCCACCAACCCTGCCACGATTGAGATCGGCAGAGTGCAGGCGACGATGAAGTAAGCTACAATCGGCACGCCCAACAGCTTGCCCACCATGAGTTCCGCCGCGGTGAGACGCGTGGTCTTGAGAAAGTCAAACGTCTTCAGTTCCCTTTCCCGCGCCACCGCCTGCCCGCACGTGCCCGCTGACCAGGCTCCCAGCAACACAAATTGCGCGCCCAGCAGCCAGGCATAGAATTCCACCCAAAACCGCCGCGCATTGCCTGAATTCGCAGACCAGCAACCCATGGCGATGAGAATGCAGACAATCAGGGTAACGGCCGCCGCCATCGCCGCACGCGCCGGGCGAAGGTCCGACCGCACGTGAAGGATCAGCAGGGGATTGCGCCAGAACCGGAGCACTACATCACCTCGTGATGCGAAAGTTTCAGGTAGAGATCTTCCACCGTTTGCTTCACCTCGCCGAAGCTCAACACTTTCACCCCGGCAGAAACCAGATCTGCCAGGACGCCGGCCAGTTCCTCTTCCGAGCCGGCAAATTTAAAGACCGCTTGCGCGCCCTGCACCATGAGCCCGGAAACCTGCCGGTTCTCCTCCAACTTGGCGCGAACGATCGCCTCCCCGTGTCCCACCCAGCCGAGGCGCACAACGCGGAATGTGGTCTCCGCCGCGGAAATCTCCGCGATGGTTCCGCTGCGAATCATCTGGCCTTTTTCCATGAGGCCAATGGAAGTGCAAAAGCCTTCGAGTTCAGTGAGGATATGCGAGGATATCAGCACCGTGGTGCCGTCGTCGCGCAAGGAGCTCAGCAGGTTGCGCAAGTCCAGGCGCGCCTTGGGGTCAAGCCCGGAGGCCGGCTCGTCGAGCAGCAGGACACGGGGTTTGTGGATGATGGCCCGCGCGATCCCCAGGCGCTGCTTCATGCCGCGGGAAAGTCCCTTGATCATGGCGTCGCGCTTCACTTCCAGCTCGATCTGGCTAATCACCTCGTCGATCCGCGCGGGGATTTCCGCCTCCGGCATCTTGTAAGCGTGCGCGAAGAAATCAAGGTACTCCCAAACTTTCAAGTCCTCATAGACAGAAAAGAAATCCGAGAGGTAGCCGATGAATTGCTGCGCGCGCTCGGGGTGCTCGTGCACGTCCACGTCGGCGACGGTCACATGGCCGTCAGTGGGCTCAAGCAGGCCACAGGCCATGCGAATCGTGGTGGTCTTCCCGGCGCCGTTCGGCCCGATCAGGCCGTAAATCTCGCCCTCGGGAATGGAGACGTCGAGACCCTGAACGGCCACCAAGTCATCGAACTCCTTGCGTAACTTTGTCATCTTGATGACGGCGGTCACGTAACCTCCGCAACGGTTGCTGGAACAAATGCGCGATGCTAACCCCAATACTGTTCACTTAGCGCGCGTTTTCAAATGGCCTTGCGCGAAGCGCCTTGGACTGCGGTAGCAGCAGCTACCGCCTTTCTTCCTCCGCCCCCTTGCGCCTTTGCCGTATGAACCGAAGGCGGAAGGCGGTAGCTGCTGCTACCGCAGTCCAAGGCGGGCTTCGCCCGCAATTAGATTCCCTAATCCGTGACGACAACTAAGTGAACAGTATTGAGGCTAACCCTAGTCGCTGCACGCTACGTTCCGGTTCCCTGTCCGGCAACCTCTTTTTCCAGGGGACTGGCCGGCTTTACCGAATCACCCACCCACTGGAGATAATTTCGCGAGCCCTCGATGATTGGCAGGCAGATGATCTCCGGGGTATGATAACTGTGCAGTTTGGAAATAGCCGCCTCGATTTCCGGAAACAACTCGCGCGTGCTCTTGATGAAAAGCTGGTACTCCCGATCCTGGGCGATTTTCCCTTCCCAACGATAAATGGACTCAATGTGCTGTGTGATGTTGACGCAGGCGGCGAGTTTGCTCTCCACCAAGTGCCGGGCGATCTTGTGGCACTCCTTTTTACTCGCTGCGGTTACCAGGATGACGACCTTGTCGGTCACGGGCCCTCCTCGCGGCAATGGTTACATGCAATCATTACGCAGGATGGATCTACTCATAATAAGATACCCACTGCATAAGGCAAAAAAGGGTTGCGACGACTGACGTAATCGTCGAACACAGCAAAAAACGCGGCCGCCTCGGGCTTGGAGAGATTCGCAAATAACTCCAAATGCTTGCTATTGAAAGCCCACCCACAGTCAGCAAGACTATCAACCAGACATCATGACTCTCTGGCCAAGCATTACCGCTCTGTGGCCGATCCCAAATGCATGTAGCCACTGTGAGAACGATGGCAAACATAGAACAGATCGCGCCAGTTTTCATACAGGCTCCACGAGTGATAACCACCGCTCGGTTGCACGGAACTTGCCACAGAAGATACAATGAGGGGAGTATGAGAAGCAACCCCCTTCGCGGGGGCGCCAGCGATCCAGCGTTATTGTAGCGGCGGTCTCTGCCCGCCGCATTCGCCAACGGCGATCAGAGATCGCCGCTACAACTTTCCGAGCGGTTGTCTACGATCCATGAACGATTCGAACTTCGATACGACCGCGCTCTATCGCAATGGCATCCTGGTGCTGTTGCTGGTGTCCATCGCACTCATCGTGCATAACATCTTCGGCCAGAATGGATATTTGGCCTCGCGCCAGCAGCAAAAAGAGCTTCAGACGCTTCAGCAACAGATCTTGCGACTCAAACAGGAAAATGAGCAGTTGGATAAAGAGAATCGGGCGCTGAAGTCAGACCCCGCCGCCATTGAGCGCCTGGCCCGCGAGCAGATGCACCTGGCCAAACCCGGCGAGAGGATTTACACGCTCCCGGATAAGGCCCCCGCAAACCCGCCACCCGCCGCAGGCCCCGGGAGGGGCCAACCGTGAGTAGCCGCAGGTTTTAACCTGCGGACAGCAAAGCCCACCCAGCCGCCAATCCGTCAGCCGACGGATTGAACCTACAAACGTCCGGCCCGTCCAGGGCCGTCACAATATCTCGGCTTCCCTTTCCGTAGGTTTCACCTACGGCCACTCACGTTATCCCGCTTCGCGGGAATCGCCATGCGCTCTACGCAGCCGGCTTGTTCAAATATCACGAATAATTCATCGAGTTTCTGGGGAGCGAAGATGTCAGGGGCCTTGGGCTCGCCACCGTGCATGAAAATGCTCCGGGTGATTCCCCTCCTTGATAAGGAGGGGGTCCGTCAGCCGACGGATTGACCTGCGCGATTTGTCCCGTACCCCACCACCCCCTCCTCAGCCGAGGAGGGGAGCTATTTTCATGGCAGCGAAGGATCTCGCTCTGCCCTGCCCTTCGATGTTCATCCTTCCGCAATTGCGAGGCAGCCTGGAAACGTGTATGCTGTTTGAAAGGGCTGAGGAGGTCACAAACCATGGAGCTGGATCACATTGCTCGCCTTATCATTTTCACCGTATTGTGTGCCGGATTTGCGTTTTCGCTGGCCGCGGGCGGCGATCTTCCCCAGGTGGGCCAGAAGGCGCCCAGTGTAACTCTACCGTCGCAGGACGGGAGCAAAGTGAGCTTGAAGGATTTTCGCGGCAAGTGGGTGGTGCTTTACTTCTATCCCAAGGACAACACTCCGGGCTGCACGATCGAGGCACACAACTTTCAGCGGGACCTTGCCAAATACCAGGAAAAGAACGCAGTGATTCTGGGTGTAAGTGTGGACTCCAGCGCGAGCCACCAGGACTTTTGTACGAAACAGAGCCTGACGTTCAAGCTTCTGGCGGATACCGAGAAAAAAGTCGTGGCCGAATACGGCTCACTGAGCGAGAGGGGATTTGCCTCTCGCAACACCTTCCTGATTGACCCCAAGGGCAAGATCGTTAAGGTGTGGACCGGCGTAAAACCCTCCGAGCACAGCGAAGAGGTCCTGGCGACCCTCAGCGAGTTGCAAAAGTAATAAACTCACGCTGATCCGCTTCACCGTGGCAAGTGAGTCCCCGGCTTCGCCCGATATTTCACGCCCGGCAATCCCTTGAAGTCAGCGTCTTGAGTCCAGATAATGGCATGGTGAGCGCGGGCGGTGGCCAGGATCACGCTGTCAGCCAGGGGGAGTTTCAAATCGAAGCTCAATCTCGCTGCGCTCAGGGCGAGTTCGGCGTCAAGCTCGACGACCCTTCCCTGCTGCATTTGTGGGATGACTCCGAGAGCGTCGGTTTCGCCCCGCTGCTGAAGAACTCGCTTGAAGACCTCCAGCAGGCAAATCGTAGGAACAATAAGGTTTCCCGTATCTTCGAGAGCCACTGCGAAAAAGTCCGCATTGGGGCCGTCCGCGAAGTACTCCAGCCATGCCGATGAGTCAACCAGGTTCATACTCTGTCCCGCTCACGCTCCACCGAGGTATCAATCCCGCGAAGGCAACCCCGCATGTCCTTCATACGGCGGAGAGGAATGAACTCAATACGATTGTCGTAGAGGAGAACCTGAAACCTCTGCCCTGGCCGAAGACCCAGGGACTGCCTGGCCTTGCGCGGAATGACAACTTGGTATTTGGGCGAGACCTTGACGGTTTCCATGCGTCGCCTCCATCGATAAGTATACCACAAGTCAAATCTCAGATCGATGCCAGAAACGTAAAGTGGGCGTAGCGCGGGCGTCTCGCCCGCTCGTAGCATGGCCATCCTGGCCATGCCGGGTCACGGGCAGGATGCCCGTGCTACGTCTCTGTGCACGGGCGGGACGCCCATCCCACAGCGGGCGAGACGCCCGCTACCGAGATTTGCCTCGATTCACGGGCGGTTCTCCACCCACTTCTCTTTCCGGAGTTTGTACTCGTTGCCGTTAAAGTGATAGACATCGTCACGAGTTTGCCATTGACCCGGCCATATGGTTCGGATGTCGCGATAGCCGTGAGTTCTAGTGTCTAGCACTTCGATATAATTCCCAGCAGCGGAGAGAATGACCTTCGGTTTCTTAGGCGTCGACCGCACCACCCAAAAAAATCCGCCATCAGCAGCGCACAATGGAGCGATGCCCCCTACGATGAAGTCAACCTCATTGGGATTACCGAGATGAGCATCGGTCGCAAAAAAGAGTCGATCTGGGTGCATTCGGAGTCGTTTAACATAAGCTCCGAAGTACGGATCTGTCGCTATGAATTCTATCAGTACCTTCACGACATCAGGCGGCAGAGTCACCGGACGTTCAAAGTTTTCCGCTTTGGAGATGTATATCTCCTCCTGTGTTAGCTGTGCTTTGTCTGTCTCCGCTGCGAAGGACCCCATTGAAACAGCCAAGGAGGCGACTATCAAGAGTGGGCGAGTAACTGGACCCATCCTGCCCTTCCCTAACCCTGAATCCCTAATCCCGGCAATGCCCGCTATTTCACCACGCCTTGCAGAGGGCTGGAGGCCGTGGCGTAAAGCTTCTTCGTCATGCGGCCGGCGAGGAAGGCCTGGCGGCCCGCCAGCACGGCGTGCTTCATCGCCTGGGCCATCAGCACGGAGTCCTGCGCGCCGGCGATGCCGGTGTTCATCAGCACCGCGTCCGCGCCCAGTTCCATGGCGAAAGCGGCGTCGGAGGCGGTGCCCACGCCTGCATCGATAATCAAGGGAACCTGCGTAATCATTTCGCGCAGGATGCGTATGTTGGTGGGATTCTGAATGCCCAGCCCGGAACCGATGGGGGCGCCCAGCGGCATCACCGCCGCCGCGCCCGCATCAATCAAGCGCCGTGCGGAAATCAGATCATCATTGGTGTAGGGCATCACCACAAAACCCTCTTTGGCGAGCACCTCGGTGGCTTTGACCAGTTCGAAGTTGTCCGGGAAGAGGGTCTTTTCATCGCCAATCACTTCCAGCTTGATCCAGTTGGAAAGCCCCACCTCCCGCGCCAAGCGTGCGGTGCGAATGGCATCGTCGGCGGAGTAGCAGCCCGCGGTGTTCGGAAGAATGAAGAGTTTAGTGCGGTCGATGTAATCCAGCATGGACTCTTTGCTGCGGTCGGTCAGGTTCACGCGGCGCACCGCGACGGTGACGATCTCGGCGCCGGAAGCCTCGTGCGCCCGCGCCATCTCCTGAAAGCTGCGATACTTTCCCGTGCCCACAATCAGGCGCGAGTGAAATTCCTTTCCCGCTATCCGCAGGATGTCGTTTTCCATTTTTTTTCACCTCGTGGTCGATTCTAGTCGGCGGTTGGGGAAATTGCAATTGACGGGATCGGTTCATCGGGCCATCGGACCATCGGTTCATCGGGTCATTGGGTGATTCGTGATTTGCGATTTTCGAATTCAGCGAATCGGTTCATGTTCTCACCCGATCCTACCGATAACCGAAGTGGGGTAGTGTGTCACGTAGGGGGGGGTGGTCGGCTCCGTCCGCGAGAACTTGTGAAGAATCCGGGAGTTAAAACCAAAGGAATTGGGAGACGTGGCTACTGCCGAACGTACGTGAGGCATACGGCAGCGTGGACGGAGACCGATCGATTCCCGGCACGCTCCTTTTGGACAACCTCGAAGACGGAAGGAGAATCACCCTCGATACGGGGCAGGAAGACAGTGAGATTCTCACCGTCCGCGCCGACGGATTAGTTCTCTATCGAGTGAACGATTCCATTTTCGCGGCACAGATTGCCGGCGATAAGCTGACCAAGCCTTCGCTCGTCGTCAAGGACTGAGGATGTGCCGGAGGTCCATTGGGTTTTCTGGTCATCCGCCGCACGCCATTCCAATGCGACCCAGCGGCTCGCGCCGCACTGATGGGAAATTGGAAACTTGTAGGGGCCAGCAAGCCGACCCCGGCGGTCACGGCCACCGTCGGCGGGCTGGGGACGCGCGTTCGCTCATGCACCTGAGATCACGGGATTCTCTCCGGGAACAACCCTGGCATCCAGCGGGTGGCCAGGGTGGCGGGGAAAGTGAGGTGCAGGGGCGCCCGAGGGCTGGCGGACACCAAGACCTCCTTGTCAAGGAGGGCGGAAACAATGCGCCGGGCCTGCCGTTCGCCCGTGCCGACGACCGCGCCGGCGTCGCCGCGAGGCAGTTCCCCGCGGTAGAGCACCGCTTCCAGGATGCTGCCCGATTTTGAGGGCAGGTGGCCAAGCTGAATTTCCTCTTCCACCCACAGCCGAATGCGGGTGCGCAGGCGATCCGGCTGCACCAAGCTCTCCATGAAGTTAACTTGGTCAGTGCAGACGCTGAGAAAGAATCGCGTGAAGTCAGCGAGCGCTTCTTCGCTCAAACTTCCCCTGCCATCCAGATCATTGCGGCGGGGCAGATCGCAGTTGGCGAGAAGCGTCTTGTACTCACTCACGTGGCGTGCAAGCCCGCGCGCAACCGACCAGACGGCGCCAGTATCGAGCGTGTCCAGCATCATGGCATGCGACATCAGCCGGGCTACCCGACCATTGCCATCCATGAACGGGTGTATCCAGACCAGCCGATGGTGAGCGGCGGCGGTCGAGATGACCGACTCGGTCTTACCGATGTTCCCGTAAGCCTGCGCGAAGCGCTCCAGGAAGCGGGGCAGGGCGCCCGGACTGACAGGTACGTGGTTCCCAACCTTTACGTCCCGCTGGCGAAGCTCGCCCGGCACTACGCTGACCTTCTCTTGGGTCGCCAGGTCTTCGAGCCAGAGAAGATCCTCTGGCAGCAGTTCGCAAAAGCGCCGGTGAATCTCGGCGATTCCCTCGGTTTTCATGGCCAGACCGCCTTTTAGGCCCCCGCCATCAATCCATTGCTGCACCGTGATGTGCGCCTTGGCTTCGAGTTGGAGGTTGCGTTTGCGAGCATCCTGACTGTAGTCGTTCTTGAGTGCCCGCTCGATATCCACGGGGTGTGTGTCGTGCCCTTCAATAAGATTCGAGTAGTAGCAGTTCATCGCCCGGACCAAATCGGCGAGCGAGGTCAGGAGGGAAGGGGGCAGGCTGCGGCGGAAACCAGCGGATTTCTGGGTGAGATCGAAGGCCAAATCGGTGAGCGGGCCGCGGTGCCGGGAGCCCTCCGCAATGACTAAAGGCTCCATGATGGAGACTATCTCGCCCCGATCGACCGCTTTGGTGTCTGCTTCCATGTCCGCCTCTTTTGTTATGTCAAATATATTTCTATCACTAATATACGTCAGACGCAAGGCTATAAATGACCACTAATATGTCCGGTTTAATGGACGTGTTTCATTTGCTTCCCAACATTACCGTAGCGAATTCAAGGTCGATGCAAGCCCCGTTGGGGCGAAAGAACATGTCGCTCAGGGAGAATGGCATTGCGGTACCCACGTTGGTTGTGATCGCTTTCGCCTCTGACGGGGCTCACGCGGCGCGGGGAGGGTCTATTCCCGCAGCTCCCGCCCGCGCACGGCGGGTCAAAGGGAACGATCTACCGCTCGTGAGGCGGGCTATGATGCCGAGTGAATAGGCTCGAAAATAGTTCTTGACAATCGGCATCGGATAGGCTATAGTGGTGGCAAGGGCTGGCGTTCTGCGGGCGCTGGGCGCCTCTCGAATTTCCCTAACGAGAGGGCAAAAACATCGAGAGGACGGAAAGGCAGTTGTCAGTAACGGCTGGTTCCCCAGCGACCACGCAGGGGGTTACTTAAAACTGATGACTGAAAACTGAGCACTGAGAATGGTTTGCTCCCTTCCGGCCCGCGAGGAAGAAATCTTGGGAGACCCCGCGAGAGGCCAGAATGTTTATGAAAACACAGTATGTTAGTAAAGAATTCGGGGATTTCTGATGGCCGATTCGAAAAAGTCAAGTCATTGAAAATAAAGATGTTACAACGTATTGAATGAGGATAGGCTGAAGAATGAAAGAGTATTTTAAAATGCAGGTATTATCCAGAATGTTATTGAAAACAAACGAGATACAAATTTGACTTGGCTCAAATTCCCCTCCAGGCCAGAATGTTTAAGAAAAATAAGCCACTTATCGCTCCGAGGCCAGAATGTTATTGAAAGGAAAGGCGGTTACTGCGTTAATCTTGTCGAGTAACCCTGGAATTTGGCATCCTGCGGAGCGCCAGAGCGAGATCATTAAGAGCAGTGACAAGTGACGAGTGGCCAGTGACAAGAGAAAGGCAAAGTCCGATGAGGGAAAGGCGGGCGGAGCCGGCAGCCAAACCCCTGCGTGACACACTTTCCCACTTCGGCTATCGGCAGTGTCCGGTGAGAAGATGAATCAATTTGCTGACTTCGCAAATCGCAAATCCCAAATCGCAAATCGCAAATCACCCGATCACCGGATCCCCCGATCACCCGATCACTCAATGACCCGATGGCCCGATGGCCCGATGACCAGATTACAAGACGCATGTAGCGCGACGCGCATCTGAAACGTATAATAAGTTTATGGCCACCAAACTCAAACAGTCCTTGGGCGCCTTCGGGATTATCGCCGGCCTCAGCGCGTTGCTGGTGGTGTTGGGGATTTTGCAGTTCCGGTGGAGCAATCAGATTCGGAGCGCGGAACTCGAAAGGAAGCAGGCCGCGCTCCAGGCGGGCATGAACGGGTTTCGCGAGGATTTGCGTCGCGAGCTGGCCGGAATCTGCACGAGCTTCACCTACCGCCCGCCGGATCAGGCTCCCGCGATGGAGGATCTCTACGCCCAGGATTGCGGGGATTGGGCACGATCTTCCGATCACCGGGAACTCGTGGCCAACTATTATCTTTGGGAAAAAGCCAAGGGGGTAAGTTATTCGTTCCTCCAGTTCAATCCGCAGGAAGACACTTTTCAGGCAACGGCTTGCCCGGCGCGACTGGGGGTTCTCTGCGACACTTCCAATCTGGTCACCACGCTAACCTCCCGGGGCGGGGATTTCGGGCCTATGGGGCTACGGTGGCAAGTTCAAGGTGCGTCGCTAGCGATGGTGCGTCCCATTCCCCGGCCGGGCTGGCGCCATCGAAGGAATCGAAGAGATCGCCCACTGGACTCCTCGCCCGCGGGATTCATGATGATCGAATTGAACCGCGAGGTCTTCCTGAAGCGATTCCTTCCCGAGCTTGCCCAGAGGTACTTCGCAGGGCCGAACGGCCTTCTTTATGATGTGGCCATCGTCGATGCCGCCAATCCCCCCCAGTTCATTTACGCGTCGGAGGCGCACCCTTCCCCGGACCTCGTGAGTTCGCCGGACGAGACCGAGCCTCTGTTCAGCTCGCGCCGATCGCGGGGATTGGAACCCCGGCAGGGAGATTCGCGCCCGCCGGGCAGCACGGCAAGACGCGAGAGGATTCCGCCGGCTCGTTTCCCCCTCCCGGGAGCCGGGCCCGAGCCCCCGGCGCGCGGGCGGGGCCCGCGGGATGGCGACTGGTGGTCCGGCATCCGGGCGGCTCCCTGGCGGAAGCGGTGGCCATAATCTGGCGACGGGACTTGCTGCTGGGCTTCGGGGTGTTGCTGCTGCTCGCCGCCAGCATGGCATTGGTTTTGGTCTGGACGCAGAGAGTCCGGCGGCTGGCGAAGATGCAGATGGATTTTGTCACCGGGGTGTCGCACGAGCTGCGCACTCCCGTCAGCGTCATCTCCTCGGCCGCGGAGAATCTTGCTGATGGCGTGGTGGAGTCAAAGCCCCAGGTGAAACAGTATGGCACGCTCATCCGCAATGAGACCCAACGCCTCGCCGCGATGATTGAGCAGGTGTTGCTCTTCGCCGCCACGCGCAACGATAAGCGGCATTACCAGCCGCACCCTGTCGCCGTGGCGGAGACGATTGATTCTGCCGTGGCGGATTTGGCCCATCTCACCACCGCCAACGGCTTCACCGTCGAGAAGCAAGTGGCCCCCGACCTTCCTCCGGTCATGGCGGATCCTAAAGCGCTCGGCCGCTGCCTGCAAAATCTCATGACCAACGCCTTGAAGTATGGGGTGGGAGGACGATGGATGGGCATTCGTGCCCACCCCGGGTCGGGACCGGAGGCGGGAGAGGTTTTGATAACCGTTCAGGACCGAGGACAGGGAATTGAGCCCGGCGAGATCCCCCATATCTTCGAGCCTTTCTACCGGGGAAATGCCGCTCGGGCTTCGCAGAAGCATGGCACGGGATTGGGTCTGAGCCTGGCCAAGGAAGCCGCGGAAGCCATGGGCGGAAGGCTGACCGTGACCAGCCATCCGGGCGAAGGGAGTGCGTTCACGCTGCATTTCCCCGCTGCCAAGTGAATCGGTAGAGGGCGACACGAACTGTGGCGGCGCTCTGTGAGCGCCGACTCGAGTTTATACATTTGCAATGAGGGACCTGGTCCCCCCTTGAAAGCGCGACGCACGGATTTGATTTTACAGCCCTCGCCCCCTTGGGGGAGAGGGTGGCTCGCAGCCGGCGCTTTCACCAGCCGGGGCGAGACGGGTGAGGGGGTAAGAACCATGGAAAGTCATACCAATTTAATGTAGGGAATCCATCGCGGCGTGAACCCACTCACCCACCGCCTTGCGGTCCCCCCTCTCCCCCAAGGGGGCGAGGGAAAATGTAGAAACTCCAGGCGGCGCTCTATGAGCGCCGAGCGGCGGCCATAGACCGCCGCTACAGGAGTTGCATTCGGGGATCGATCAGCGGGCGTTAACTTTGGCGGCAGCGCCCGAGGAGAAACTGAGATCCACATGAATCCTCATATCCTGTTAGTCGAAGATGAACCAGGGCTGGTGCTCACGCTCAGCGATCGTCTGCGCAGCGAGGGCTACACGGTGGAAGCGCTTTACGATGGAACCGATGCCGTGGAGCGCGCCACGCGCAATCGCTTCGGCCTTATCATTTTGGATATTATGTTGCCTGGCAAGAGTGGATTTGAGGTATGCCAGGAGCTGCGCCAACGCGGCTATACCATTCCCATCCTGATGCTCACCGCGCGCACCCAGATGGCCGATAAAGTTAAGGGACTTAAAATCGGCGCCGACGACTACCTGACCAAGCCCTTTGAAATGCCCGAACTTCTGGCGCGCGTGGAGGCCCTGCTCCGGCGGGGAAGCCGGGCGGGCGGCGACGGCCCGGACTTTTACGATTTCGGGCCGCTGCGCATCGATATGCGGCGTTCCGAGGTGTTTCGCGATGGCTCACCTGCCGTGCTTTCGACCAAGGAATTCCAACTGCTTCGTTATCTCATCGAACATCGGGGCAGGACCATGAGCCGGGAGGAACTCTTGAAGGACGTTTGGGGCTACGCCTCTGCGCCTTTTACGCGCACGGTGGACGTCCACGTGGCCTGGCTGCGGCAGAAGCTTGAAAATGATCCCAAACAGCCTAAATACATCATCACCGTGCATGGGCAAGGGTATAAGTTCGCGGCTTGATGGCCATTCGCTCTTGCGGCCTGAAATCTTGAATCTCGAGTCCCTCGATCACCTCGTTATGCCGACACCGCCACCGGGTACGACTGCACACGCTGTAGCGCCGACCTTTAGGTCGGCACTTGCTGCCGCTTTGGCGCCAGCCCGCTTGCCGGCTGGGTATGGTGCTCTGGCTTGAATTTCCCGCGAGCAAGCGCGCGGGGAGGAAAACGGCAGTCCGTCAGCCGACGGACCGCACTCCAAAGCTTCGCACCCACGCCCGTAAAGATTGCAGGGCCTCTAACATATGGCATAATCTGGCCGACGAATCTAGCCTGGAGGAAATTCTATGACCGATCGCGAGCGCTTTCTGGGCACGATGCAATACCAAGCGGTGGATCGGGCGCCCTTCTATGAATTCAT
>JBEKAD010000177.1:0-8812 GCA_050018435.1 Terriglobia bacterium | reverse complement strand
AAACGGCCCCGCTACACCCTGGACGAACTGCTCGCCCAGTGCGACTCCAAGGCCCGCCGCACGAAAGAAGAGCGGGAATGGCTTGATAACCAGCCTGTGGGTCGGGAGCTGATCTGATGAGGCGTGGCGAAATCTGGGTGGTGGGGCTTGATCCCGCGGAAGGACACGAGCAAAAGGGCCGACGCCCTGTCCTGGTCATCTCCCCCGATGCCTTTAACCAAGTCACCAAGGTACCCGTCGTTCTCCCGATCACCAGCGGCGGGAATTTCGCGCGGACCGCCGGATTTGCGGTATCTCTGACAGGCGCCGGTACTAAAACCACCGGGGTTATCCGCTGCGACCAGCCCCGCGCGCTCGATCTCGGCGCGCGCCACGGCAGAAAGCTGGAAAACGTGCCCGATGCGATCATGAACGAGGTTCTGGCGAAGGTTGCGACAATTCTTGAGTGAGGTGGTAGCGCAGACGTAGGCGCAGTTTGCCTTCGTCTGCGGCTTCTCCTGTCAAGAGCCGCGGAGTAGTGCAGAAAGCGCACAACTCCCCGCTACCAGCTCTCGAGTCGAGCTGACCACATCTACGGGTAGGCCGAAATAAGGCTGAGTGGGCTGATTCTGAGTGCCGCTGTCGCTCGGCCAGAACTTTGGATCACCTCTCCGGCGTCGTCGATAAACACAAGGCGACTTCCGAGGAGCAAGTATAGTGCCGACTTGTCTTGGAGGTTCGCGCTACCTCCCCAGTAGCGCTTTTTCAGCAGTTCTTGCCAGCAAGGCATCAAGGAACCCACGGCAAAGTTTCGGCACCTCCTTTACATCAAGTGACGCAGACTCATGGGATTCAAGGTTGCGTGGGACGTAAATCTTCTTAAGAACATCTAGCTGCGGGCCATCAAGCTTGGGAAAATGCTGACGTGTCCAGTCGCCGAAGAGCCTAATCAATTCACCTTTTCCCGCCCTCGCTTCCCGGAGTATGAACGCCATTTGCCCCAGAGCTAACCTCCCCTTGCCTACAAGAAACTCCGCGAAAAGGCTGGCTTTTTGGTCCGTCCTCGCTTGCTCGGCGACAGCCTTGACGTTCAGGTTCCCGCTGGTTTCCTTTTTGAAAGCCTCGAAGATACACTGCCTCAGTTCTATCTCCACAGCCTTGGCGAATTTTTCTGCTCCTATCTGGCGACACTGAGGCGCTGACGCCGGTTGAATGGAAGGAATGTAGTAAGTCTGGAAGGAAGCGGAGAGCCAGGGTCCGCGTGCTTCGGGACTCAACTTGCTATACGTGGACCAAACATCCGGAAAAAGCAAATCGAGGAGTTTCTCAATTTCCGGGTGCTCCTTAATGGCTTCACGGGTAAGTCTATCGAGGTCGAGGTGCTCGGCAGCAATCGCGCCCAACGGAAGTGCGACCTTGTAAGGTAGCTCCTGTTCAAGCTCAGGTTTGAGGTCAACCGCTTTGCGTAACGCTTTGTAGGCTTCCTCATAGTTAAGTTCCTGCGCGAAGAGTTCGGCAAGATGCAAGTAGACTTGGGGATCGTTGGGGTATTCCTTGGCCCATTGTCGGTAGACCGCCTCAGCTTCTTCCCGCTCGCCCGCAAGTACATGAGACTTGGCGAGCACCCGCAAGAGGTCCGGTTTGAAATCCTTCAAGAAGCTAGAGAAGTCACCTTCACGAAGACGTTCCATTAGACCTTCTGCGTCCACGCTGCCGGCTTCTCGGGTGACTGCTCTAATATAGTCCAGCAGCATGAGACGCCGGAACGTGGTCTCGGAATTGAGCACAATACTGTATTCACCCGCAGCGTGGGCGTAGTCGTCGAGCGCAAAATGGCAGGCACCGAGCATGGCACGATACGCGGGGCCAAGGTCACCGCGGCTCTGAAGGGCTTTGTCCAGGTCATTCCGCGCGTCGCGTGCCGTCTCTCGCATTTTTTGATCCGGCTTTCCCTCCAGAATTTGCTTCGGCGCACGGACAAGCCCAACCCCATACGCTTCGAGGACCAGCGGACTGCCGACTCCCAGATCCGGGAAGTTGACGCTTAGCAACCAGTAATGGGTTTCCGGCCGTTTCGCGCGGTCCTTGTCGAACGCCATAAAAAAGCCGAGCTGGCCACGCAGCGCCCACAGGTCCCTGTCTTCTGTGGAGTGGAACGCCTCAGCAAGCTTGAAGAGCTGCCGAACGCGATCCCAATCCCTACCGGCTAGTGCATTCGAGATCTCCCACTTGATTCGGCGCCAATCATGTGGGCACTCCTCTATCGGTAGCATGCCCACCAGGGTTCTCAGATCACGACGGAAATCTGATTGCCAGGGTTCGTAAAGATCCTTGTTGCACATGGACCATTCAGGGTATTCCTCCGACGCCAGGTTGTAATAGAAATGAAGTGCCGTGAAACGAGGTGCGAGGTCGAGAAGGTCGGCTGACATTGCTCGCGCAAACGTGTCCAGCATCCCCTCTAGGCGCCCGACTTCTACTCCGAGCGCCACATCATTAAGAAAGTCAGTGATTCCCGCTGTCCAAGGAGGACTCTCTTCACATGTGCTTTCGCCCTCGGATGACGCGTCATCGGTCTGGGCCGTTTTCGCCTCCGGTCCACTCCAGTTTAGGTATGGAATATCGCCCTCGTGCGGCAGGTTTGCCCGCGTCCATTCTATCCACCCTTGAATTTCTTCCCGGTCGGGATAAAGGCCCACACGACCTCCTGATTTCTGTGCCCATATCATAACAGCTGGTAGCGCGGTTACCTTTGAGCGCCTAACTGTTCGAGGCAGTCGAGCCAATTTCGAAAATGCGGGCACTCACGACGCATCGTGTCGACGCCCACAGCCACAGCGGCTTGCGTTCCGTTCAGCACTTTTCTGTAGGAAGGACAAAGCTGGAGCACTCGTTTCGAGGGAGCCGTGTTCGGACTGTCATCAATATCTTCAGGAGTAGGAAAGCCTTCGCGGATGGACTGGAACTGATTGGCAAGATTCGATTGGTTAATGCCGTGCGCGAACGCCGCTGGGTCGCTGAACAGCAACCCCTCATACTCATGCAATTGTAGGTAAGGGAGGAATCGGACGTCGGGCCGCAGTTCGGGCGCCTGCGTGACGATGTCTTGTCTTACCGCTTGCTCAATATGGGTGACCTTTTCGAGGTTCGAGAGATTCGGTGGTAGTGGTGTGCCGGGAAAGTCTTTGCCCAACCCATAGAAGTCGAGCATGGTTGAGCAATAGGCCAAAGGATCCTCCTTGAGTTGCCGGAGGATGTCCTTCTGGACGCGGGAGTAATTGACTCTCCCGCCCTTGTGGCCGAGAACTCCAACGAGGATGGGAGTCATGAAGACCTGACGTGTCCAAAGAACAGGTGCGAGGACCTCATTCACGAACGACTCTTCCGATTGCCCCTCCACCACGACGTAGACTCGCGTCATGAGCGCTCGTCTCCAGCACTCGACTCCTCCTTCTGAGGGGCTACGCTTCCATCTCCGTCGCCTTCTGACGGCAAGGGCATTTCCTCATTCCGCGGTCGCCCGCGCAAGACATTCTTCTGCCACAGTTCGCCGAGCGTGTAATCCTCGAGCCATCCTGATAGTTGCATTGAATCCAACCGCTGGAAGACTGACCCGCCTTGTGTCCGCTCGACGACGACGACATCTTCCGGCTCAAACTCATTGAGAAGTTGAGCGGACTGCGTCGAGACGATCACTTGCCTATATTGCTGCGCTGCCTGCTGGAAAAGATTGGCGAGCATGGTCAACGCGTAAGGGTGCAGGCCGAGTTCCGGCTCGTCAAAGAGCATCGTCCATGGTGGCTTTGGTTGGAGCAACGCCGTAGCCAAGCAGATAAAGCGAAGTGTGCCGTCAGAAAGCTGGCTGGCGCGGAAAGGATAGTCCGAATCCTTTTGCAGCCACTCCAATTGGATTAGCTCCGGGTTCGTGGGTATCGGTCGTAACTTAAAATCATCGAAAAACGGTGCCGCCAGCCTCACGACATCACGGATGTTCGCGTAATTGTCTGGATTCGTCTGGCTGACACGGTATAAAAACGCAGCGAGGTTCTCGGCAGTGGGGCGAAGAAACTCGTTCACGTTGATGGAGCCTTGACGGCGAATGCCTGCGGTGGCGCTGGTGTCGTGGAAGTGATACACGACCCAGCTTGAGACTGCATCGTAAACATAGTACGGCACCCCGTGGGCCGCACCGGATTTTCCGGGGTCGTCTTTCCGGTCTTTGAGATTGGCCTCTGGATGGCCCGAACCGAGAGGTTTCCGATACGCGAATGAACCGAAGTAACGGGTGGTTTCCTCGGCAAAAATCAGTCGGTTATCCAACGTGGGGACCAAGGTGAATTCGTAGCCGTTATTACCAAAGCGGAGCTTGGCGGCAATTTGCGCCGTGACCTTTGGGCCCAGATAGAGGTAGGCGTCCGCACCGCCAGTGGTGTTGACAAAGGTTTGGAGCCTTTGGTCGGTCAATTCCCGCAGCAGGCGGAAGAACTCCACAAAATTGCTCTTGCCTGCGCCGTTGGCGCCGATAAGCACGTTTAATGCGCGAAGCTCGAAATCCTCCAGCTTCCGGATGGATTTGAAGCCTTCGATCGTGAGCCGCTTGATGGTGTCGCTCATAAAGCAGATGTTGTCTTTGCCAAATGTGGGGTCTTCAGAACCCCCATATCACTGCGTACATTATCATGACTCCGGCCAATTGCATTGGCAAGTTGCGATCTGGGTAGTTGGTCAATTTGATCTTGTAGCGGCGAGTTTACCTCACCAAATGGCGGCGTAAAGCCGCCTCTACATCAAGATGTGACGGCGGTACAACCTCGCGCGCTACTCTCACATCCAACGCGGGGAACGCGAGCAAAAATCCAGCGCGGGCCGCATGAATGGCGGGTCCGCAGGCAGGGGGTTGTTGTGTCACAATCCAAGGCGGAGGTGCGTCCGCAGGGGCCCGCCATCCCTGATCCAGCGTCCTACGCTCAGTGCCCTTTTCAACTGACCCTGCTTGACTCGCCCAGCTTACCGGTCTCTCTGATCCGGCAGGCCGGCGACTTGCTTCGTGAGAGGCGAGCGCCATCCCGCCGCCACAACGAGCCGGAGTCGCGGCTGCCGCTCTTGGACCAACGTCCGTGGTATCGCGAACTGCCGGCGCAAATCCAAGCCTTGCTGGCGACACCCAAGGCTGCTCCGGCGGGCTTCCCCTCGCGTGCTGCTGACCTCCCGGACCTTTGGCGGGATTACCTGCCCAACCCCTATTCGTGGGCAAATTCGCTGCTCATTCACCTCTTGGCGCTCACGGCGATGCTGCTGCCCTTCGCGTTTCGCCAGGTGACGGGCCCCGCGTGCGTTCCCAAGAAATTATTCGACCTCACTCCGCTCGTGCTCACGCTTCCGCAGCTCCACGGTCACGATGAGAAAACCGGCGGCGGGGGAGGCGGCGGAGTCAGTTCTGCGCTTCCCGCTTCGCGTGGCGCCCTTCCGCCCTTCGCGCGCACACAATTCACTCCACCCATGGTCACGATCCCAAACAGCGCGCCGGTCTTGCCGATGGCGCCGACCCTGCTGGGTCCCCCGGAATTGAAACTCCCGGCCATGAAGCTCGACATGCCTTGGGGCGACCCCAAGGGTGTGGTGGGACCACTTTCGGGCGGCCCGGGGAAGAACGGCGGGATTGGCGACGGTGATGGCACGGGAGTGGGGCCGAGCAAGGGTCCGGGTTACGGTCCGGGCTCGGATGGAGGGTGCTGCGGAGGCCCGTTTCGTGTTGGCATCGATGGCGTCAGTGAGCCCATCGCCATTTACTCCCCGGAACCCGCCTACTCCGAAGAAGCGCGCAAGGC
This sequence comes from Terriglobia bacterium, assembly GCA_050018435.1. Classification (GTDB taxonomy): domain Bacteria; phylum Acidobacteriota; class Terriglobia; order UBA7540; family UBA7540; genus Bog-366. The sequence goes on along the minus strand of JBEKAD010000177.1, from coordinate 3,005 downwards.
TAAATTCGGAGGCATCGTGATGTTGTGGATCGTTGTGGACGCGCAGGGCATCGTGCGAAATGTTCAGATCGCCAAGCACTTGGGCATGGGCCTTGATGAGGAGGCGGTCAAAACCGTGAGTACGTGGAAATTCAAACCCGCCATGCGCCAGGGCGTGGCGGTGCCGGTGCAAGTGCAGGTGGAAGTCAGCTTCCGGCTGTTCTGAACCACGGCTGTCCAAATTAGCGAACTCTCCGAGTTGTTAATGCGGCAGAGCCGCTGGTCAGCGCCCGCCTGATTGAGGCTAATTTGGAAAAGCTTGGTTCTGAACAGGTGAGTACAAGAACGACTACGCCGGAGCAATTTCTGTGTACCCGAGCGTGAGCAGGGCTTTGCACGCCGCACACACAAATTGAGGCGGTGGGCCGACATCGCCAATGGCGAAGACCCTCGGTTCGTGGCACCGCGCGCAGGAGGCCGTGGGTGCGCTGGGATCAGTGTCGGGTGGGATTTCGAAATTCTCCGCGACTTCCCCCGCCCTTGTGGTTTCCAGCTCAAACGTAGTGTAGCAATGGTTGCAAACGTGGTTGTAGCAGCATTCCGGCTTGCAGGAATAAAGCACGTCGGCGGAACCGCATTGCGGGCACACCACAGAAATCGGCTTGAGCGTCATGGAGTTTCCAGCATGGCGCAGCGGCAGCGATGCTGTCAAGGTGAGCGCGTCCAGCCAGGGTTCCCTCAAAGTCGTCGGAGTCGCGTGTCCTCAGGGCCATGAATGCGTCACCCGCGAAGAGACCCCTCACCCGTCCCGCGATGCGGGACACCCTCTCCCCAAGGGAGAGGGATATGAATGAAAACCTACGCCCTCTCCCAGGGGAGAAGGTGCCCGACGTAGGAGGGCAGGTGAGGGGTCCTTTTCGACCCCATCGGACTTTGACGGAATCCCGGCGGCCAGCTACGCTGCCTGTTCTTTTCCGCTTGTCAGCGGTACCCGGAAGCTTGAGAATAACGCGTGCATGAGTTCCTTGCGCACCTACTGGACGTTTGCCCGGCCCTTCACCCTGGTTCCGCCCATGACCGGGATTTTTTCCGGAAGCCTATTGGGCTATGGGGCCACGCATGCTTCCATTCATCCTGTCCATATCACGCTGGCAGTACTGGCTGCGGGAGTGCTGAACGCCGCTTCGAATGCGCTGAACCAGATTTGCGACCTCACCAACGACCGCATCAACAAGCCGCACCGTCCGCTTCCCTCGGGCGAGCTCACGCCGCGCCAAGCGTGGATTTTCACCGCGGCGGCTTACGCTCTGGCGCTGGCGATGGTTGCGGTGGTGAATCGCGAAACTTTCGCAATTTATGTGATTGCCGCGCTTGCTACGGTGGCTTATTCCGCCCCCCCTGTCCGCTTGAAGCGGCATCCCGTGGGTTCAAACCTGATCATCGCGCTCATTCGCGGTTGGCTGCTGAAGGTGGCGGGATGGGCGGCGGTGGCGACGGTGCTCACTTCGATTGAGCCCTGGTACATTGGCTCCATCTACTTCGTTTTTCTCCTGGGCGCGACCACCACCAAGGATTTTGCCGATATCGAAGGCGACCGCGCGGCGGGGTGCATCACCTTGCCGGTGAAATACGGAGCTACCTGGAGCGCGCGCGCTATCACCCCATCGTTCATCCTGCCGTGGCTGATGTTACCGCTCGGCCTCGCGCTTCACGTGCTCAGCGGCGATCCGGCGGCCATCCTCGCGTTGAGCGTCATTATGGTGATCTGGGGTGCATACGTCGCCTACTTGATTAATCAGGATCCGCACCGGCTGGTTACCGAGGGCGAAAACCATCCTTCCTGGCACCACATGTACTGGATGATGATGGTTGGCCATTTGGGCCTGGCTGGGGCATACTTGATTCACAATCCGGGGTTAGGAATTTGGTAAGATCGGGTCATTGAGTCATCGGGTCATCGGGTCATTGAGCCATTGAAAAGACAGTGACTCAATGCTTCAATGGCCAAATGGCTCGATGACCCGATGACCCGATGATCCAATGATCCTTCTGACTGGCGCTACCGGTTATCTTGGCTCTGGGATCGCCCGCGAACTCATCGCCCGGCGCCAACCCTTCCGGGTTTTGGTGCGGGACGCCAACCGCTTGGGATTCGACCCCGCGGCGTGCCACTGCGAGGTCGCCCTCGGTGATTTGCGCGACCGCGAAGCGTTGCGCTCAGCGCTCCAAGGCGTGGACGCGGTAATTCACACGGCCGCACTTGTCAAGATGTGGGTGCGCGACCGGCGCGACTTCTGGCGCGTCAATGTGGAGGGTTTGCAGAACTTGCTGCAAGCCGCTGAACAGGCAGGTGTTCAGCGGGTCGTATACACCTCCTCGTTCCTTGCGCTCGGGCCGTCCGCGGATGTGAACGCTAACGAGGAACTGCGCCATGCCGGCCCGTTTGCTGACGCCTATCAGGAATCCAAGGCGCGCGCCCTCGAGTGGCTGCGCGGCGAGGGGCTGCGCCGGTTCCCCGTCATCGTAATGTTTCCCGGCGTCATCTATGGCCCCGGGCCCAGAACCGAGGGCAACCTGGTAGGGGGAATGATCGACCAGTACCTCGGTGGAAAATTCCCGGGCTTACTTGGGTCCGGGGACCAGCGTTGGAGCTTTGCGTTCATTGCCGACGTTGTCAAGGCGCATTTAGCCGCGCTCGAGAAGGGAAAGCTTGGGGAAGAATATGTGCTGGGCGGAGATAATCGCTCGCTCAACGACTTCTTCCGTGTCCTGGCGGATTTCACGCGCGTCCGGCGGCCGGTTCGCCATCTTCCTTTCGCCGTAGGGAAGATCGCGGGCGTTATGGAGATCGCGCTCGCCCGCGCGTTCGGCCATACTCCCCGGCTTACGCCCGGTGTCGTGGAAATTTTCAAAAACGATTGGGTCTACTCGAGCGCCAAGGCGGTTCGCGACCTTGGCTACCGGGTGACCCCCTTGGAAGAGGGCCTCCTGAAGACGCTGAAGGAGAGGACGCCACCCGTCATCCC
>JBEKAD010000176.1:0-8820 GCA_050018435.1 Terriglobia bacterium | reverse complement strand
CGTATTTGGACAAGCCGTGTTCGCGAACCGGGAAATGCACGCGTTCCGGCTCATGCCCCCGGCGGCTTCGCGGCGCGGGGGGCGGACTGCTGAATTCCCAGCACGCCGGCTTGCGCGTGGACGACGGCGATGGCGGCCATGTTGACGATCTCCTCGACTTCGGAGCCGCGCGCCAGGACGTGTACGGGCTTGGCCATGCCCATGAGGATCGGTCCCAGGGCTTCCGCCCCGCCCATGCGCATCATCAGCTTGTAGGCGATGTTGCCCGCCTCCAAGCTCGGAAAGACCAACACGTTGGCGTCCCCCTTGACCTTGGAGAAGGGATAATCCTCGACGACCAATTCGGGAACGATGGCAGTATCCGCTTGCATCTCGCCATCGACGATCAACCCCTCCACCTTTTCCTTCACCAGGGCGGTGGCCTTGCGAACTTTGTCGGCCAGCGGGTGCCGCGTGCTGCCGAAGTTCGAGAACGAAAGCATGGCCACGCGCGGCTCCACGTTGAACCAGCGCGCCACTTCCGCCGAGAGGATGGCGATTTCGGCGAGCTGCTCCGACGTGGGTTCAATGTTTACCGTGGTGTCGGCGAAAAAGTAAGCGTCCTTTTTGGTCACGATCACATAGAGTCCGGAAACCCGTTCGACCCCCGGGCGCGTGCGGATAATTTGTAGCGCCGGACGTACGGTATCGGGGTAATGCTGGCTGACGCCTGCCAGGAAGCCATCGGCGTCGCCCATATGGACCATCATGGCGCCGAAGTAGTTGCTGTTGAGCATCCAATCGTGGGCTTCCGCGCGGGTAATGCCCGAGCGCTGACGCAGCCTGAAAAATTCATTAATGTAAGTAGGAAGCCGGTTGGAGCGGGTCGGCTCAATGATCTCGACCTCCCCTTTGTCGAGGCCCAACTCCTGGAATTTGCTTTCGATCACGGCCGGCCGCCCCAGCAGAATGGGGTGAGCAATATTCTCCTCGATCAGGCGGACGCTCGAGCGGATGATCTTTTCGTGCTCGCCCTCGGAAAAGACGATGCGTTTGGGCGCCGCCTTGGCTCGATACCGAATGTTCTGCATCACGGCGTAGGTGCGGCCCAGACGCCTTTGCAGTTGCTCGCGATACTCGTCGAGGTCCACGGTGATTTGCGCCACCCCACTCTCGATGGCGGCTTCCGCCACCGCAGAGGATTCCCAAATCAGCACGCGCGGGTCAAAGGGTTTGGGGATGATGTACTCCGTTCCAAAGTGCAGCCGGCTGATGCCGTAAGCCCGCAGCACTGAATCGGGCACGTCCTCCTTGGTGAGCGCCGCCAAAGCGCGCGTGGCCGCCAGCTTCATGGCTTCGTTGATGGCGCGCGCCCGCACATCCAGCGCGCCGCGGAAGATGAAGGGAAATCCCAAGACATTGTTGACCTGGTTCGGATAGTCGGAGCGGCCTGTGGCGATGATGACGTCGGGCCGCGCCGCCTTGGCTTCGTCGTAACTGATTTCGGGAACGGGGTTGGCCATGGCGAAGACCACGGGATGGTCCGCCATGGAGCGGAGCATTTCCGGGGTGACGCATTTGCCGATCGAGAGGCCGACGAAAACATCCGCGTCCTTCAGGGCGTCGGCCAGCGTGCGCCGCTCGGTCTTGGCGGCGAAGCGCGCCTTGTACGGGTTCATGTTTTCTTCGCGACCCTCGTAGACCACGCCCTTGGTGTCGCAGAGGAGAATGTCCTCGCGACGCACACCCAGGCGAACGTAGTGCTCCGCGCAGGCAATGCCGGCGGCGCCTGCACCATTCAGGACGACGCGAACTTTGCCGAGGTCCTTGCCCACGATTTCCACCGCGTTCAGCAGCGCCGCGCCGGAAATGATGGCCGTCCCGTGCTGATCGTCGTGAAACACCGGAATCGACATCGTCTTGCGCAGGGTTTGTTCAATGTAAAAGCACTCCGGCGCTTTGATGTCCTCCAGATTGATGCCGCCGAAGGTCGGCTCAAGAAGCTGGCAAAGGCGGATGACCTCGTCGGGGTTCTCGGAATTCACTTCCAGGTCGAAAACGTCAATGTCCGCGAAGCGCTTGAACAGCACGCCCTTGCCTTCCATAACCGGCTTGCCGGCCAACGGTCCAATGTTGCCGAGGCCCAGGACCGCGGTGCCGTTGGAGATCACCGCCACCAGGTTCCCCCGGGCGGTGTATTCGAATGCCAACTCGGGTTTTTCGTGAATTTCCAGGCATGGCTCCGCCACGCCCGGAGTATAGGCCAGACTCAAATCCCACTGCGTGTGGCAAGGCTTGGAGGGAACAACTTCGATCTTGCCCTTCCGCCCGGAGCGGTGGTAGTCAAGCGCATCCTGTTTGCGAATTTCCATGGCATAGCCCCCCTTAGACAATCCGTCCGTCGTATAGGTGCTCTTTGTACACCATCGCGTTGCAAGGTTCAACCTTCCTGTTCTCAGGGTAGGGGATCGGTTTGATGTAGAGGCGGCTTTACGCCGCCATTTGGCGAGATAAACTCGCCGCTACAGATTCAAACTGACCCACGACCAAACCTCCCGGCAGCTTGCGGCTGGCTAGCCCGCAGTGGTAACTTGAGCGGAGAAGTTGATTCGTTTTTGTGCTCGGGCGAGAAAGGGAAGGACATGCGGTGGTCCTGGAGAATCGGCAGACTGGCGGGAATCGGCATTTATGTCCACGCCACCTTATTGTCACCACAACCGAGAAGAAAGGAAGGCTACACGTATGGATAACCCATTCGAGAACATGGGCAGAGAGGATCATCCGCAAACCGTAAGTCGCAGAACTTTTCTGGAAGTGACCGCCGGCTTGTTTGCAGCCTATCCCGGAACCGCCTTGGCGGGGCGTGCAGCGGAGGGAAGTGTCGCAACACCGAACGCCGAGCTGAAGGAATTTGAAACTCCGCTCTGCACCCTGCGCCTCGATGCCTTGACCGGTAACCTCTGCGGCATAACCTGGAAGGATCCTAAGCTGGAGATTATTCAGGAGCCGCGCTTGGGGGAAAACTTTCGCCTGCGTTTTCCGCACCCGGGCTATGAAGCAAATTATTTTCTCAGCCGCCAGCAAAAGGTGAGCCGCATCGAGGCGCAGCCCGACGGCGTGACCTGCCACTATGATTCCCTGCGCAACGGTCGCGAAGAGATCAATGTCAAGGCCGCCTATCACCTTCGCGCGGTCGAAGGCCGGTTGGAATTCTCCCTGGAAATCGAGAACTCCACCGAGTTGCCCCTGGCAGAAGTCTTCTACGGCATCATCGGAGGCCAAAACGGCTTGGTCAATCGGCAGGGTACGGAGTCCTTGGTCCCCGGGTTGTTTTCCAACCTCTCGCCGGGCATCTTTCGAGGTTTCGCTGGGGGCTATGGCGGAGGCAACTTGGGCATTCGTTATTCCGCGCAGGGGTTCCTCTATACGGGATTCAACATGGTCATGGGATGGACGGAGTTCTACAATCCCCGGGCGAACGTGGGACTTTACTATGCGTACCACGATCCCGCGCCACGGCTCGCCGGCATCTACTATGAGCTTCGCCCTTTCACCAAAACCGCCGTGGTGGGAGACCCATGGCCCACGCCTGCCGATGTGCCTACGGGCGAGCCTATCGGGCTGACCATGGGATGGCTGAATTTTCCTTACGCAAAAAAGGGGACGTCCCGTTTCGGCCCCGTCGCCCTTCAGGTTCACCCCGGTGACTGGCACCAGGGGAGCGTGCTCTACCGCCATTGGTACGATCAGCATTTCCAGGTGCGGCGCCGCCCCACGTGGCTGCGGAAGGAAATGGCGTGGCAATCCGTCATCATTTCCAATTGCGAGGATGAGGTCCTTTACCGCTTCAAGGATTGGCCAAAACTGGCCGCGGACGCCAAGAAATACGACGTAACCACTTTCGAAATCCTGGGCTGGAACGTCGGCGGCATTGACCGCGGCTATCCCCAATACACTCCCGATCCGCACCTGGGCACGCCCGAGGAGTTCCGGCAGGCGCTCGCGGAAATCCGGCGTATCGGAGTGCATCCGCTTCTATTTGCCAACATCCAGGTAGCGGATACCGCCACGGCCCTCTTCAAGGAAACGCTGCACCGATACGCTGTAAACGGAAGATGGGCTCCGGACTATTCCCTGATGGGCTGGGGAGAAGGCACCATCAGTGCGCGCCTGTCGCTGACACGCTCGAACATGACTTTGATCAGTCCCTCTCATCCCGAGTTTCGCAAGCTGCTCGTCGATCATTTCGTCGAGCGGGTCAAGGACGGTGGGCAAGGATTCCAACTGGACAAGTCCGGAATCACCGGGGTCTTGGACTTCAATCCGAATCTCCCGACCTCACCGGACCGGTCTCTGCCGCAAGGGATGCTCCAGGCGTACGCGGACATCACTGCCAAAACGCGGGAAGTGGACCCTGACGTTGCCATTGCTTCGGAAATGTTTTGGGACCGGGCCTTCCCGTTCGTGGATGTTTCTTACGCGCGCATGAGCCAAATTGACATGCCCTCGCCGGCGCTCAAATACACGTTTCCCGAGTGGACTTCGACGATCTGCGCCGAGTCTCCGGGAGATTTCAATGTCATGAATAACGGCATGCGCTACGGACTGGTCTGGGCCGTGCAACCTCGCCACTATAACGACTCCATGGATGAACCGCTGACGCGGCCGCTTTCCCGGTACGTGCAGGAATTGATTCGCATTCGCGCCCAACACAAGGATGTCCTCTTCTTCGGGCGCTTTCGCGATACCCTCGGCGCGGAAGTCAAGGGAGGCGCGAACGTGCGGTACTCGGTCTTTGAGGGCATGGATAAGCCCGGAAAGGCCTGCGTGGTGGTAAACTTCGGAAACGACGAGGAAACCGCCGAGGTGACGTGGCCGGGAGGGGAAGGAAGCCAGGTCGAGATCCTGACGCCCTTTCATCCCGACACGGTCCAGACGCTGCCCGCCACCGTGCATTTGCCTCCGCGCACCTGCGCGGTAATTGCGCAGAAAGGTTCACCTACTCGGCAAGCCGGGTGAGGGGCAGTATAAAGCCTGGGAAGAGGGGAGACGTGAGCGACTGGTTGGAGTCCAGTTGGGCAGCGAGTTCGTAACCACCGGGAACCAGCCGATAGATTTCTGCCGAACATACCACAGGATCAATCACCCAGTATTCCGCAACCCCGTAACGGGCATAGAGCTTCAACTTCGTCGTGCGATCGATTTGCGCCGTGCTTCTGGAAAGAACTTCCACCACCAAATCCGGAGCGCCCTGGATGTTCTTCTCCGTCACCACCGACGCGCGCGCTTTGGAAACATACAGGACGTCAGGCTCCACCACGTCGTATTCCGAAAAGACCACATCGAAGGGAGCCGGGTACACTTGGCCCAGGTCATGTTTCTTCGCAAAATCGATTAGGTAATACAGCAGATTCGCCAGAACAAGCTGGTGCCGCCGCAGGGGTGAAGGGGTCACGAATAGTTCTCCATCAATGATCTCGTAGCGCTTCCCGTTGTTGGGCAGGAGGCAATAATCTTCGTAAGTGAGGCGGACGTCGATCGGCATCTGAGAATTATACCGCCTTTGCTGTGGTGAAGGCCAGAGTGAACGAGGTCTTTTGCTGGATCTCGTGGCCTTTGCCGGAGCCGGTCGCCGGGCTGGGGCTCGCCGAGAGCTTCACCGAGCGCACTGAGCGCGGCTTCGCCAGTCGCCGCAGCCGTGGCATGAGGAAAAACAGCGCACCCATGTTGGCGGGCTCTTCCTGCACCCACACCACCTCACGCGCTGTGGGGTGGTGGTTGAGCGCCGCGACCAATTCCTTCTCCGGAAAAGGATAAAGCGGTTCGCGCGCAAGGATGGCGGTGTGCGTGGCGTCTTGCCGTCCGGCTCTTCACACGCCGCATCACGCCGGCAGGGTGAAGAAAAACGTTGCCCCCTGATGGGGCCGTGACTCGACCCAGATGCGGCCTCCGTGCCGTTCCACGATTCTCTTAGTGATGGCCAGTCCGATTCCACTGCCCGGATACTCGGTACGATTGTGTAAGCGCTGGAAGACTTCGAAAATCCGGTGGGCGTATTGCGGGTCGATCCCAATGCCATTGTCTTTCACTGAGAAAACCCATTCGGAAGGCCTCTGCTCGGCTGCAACGTGGACCCGGGGCGGCCGAGAGTCGCGGAATTTGAGGCCGTTGCCGACCAGGTTCTGGAAGACCTGGATGAGTTGTACGCCGTCGCCTTGAACGGTAGGTAGGGGGTCATGAGTCACTACGGCGCCGCTTTCGGTTACGGCCATCTGGAGATTGGCAAGCGCGTGGCCGAAGACCGTCGTACAGTCGGTGGGTACGAAATCCTTGCCATGGCTCTCGACCCGCGAATAGGCCAGCAGGTCATGGATGAGCCCTTGCATGCGTGTGGCGCCGTCGACGATAAAGTGGATAAAATCGTCGGCACTCGCGTCAAGCTTGCCCTGATAACGCTTCTGGAGGAGTTGCGCGAAGCTGGCCATGGTGCGCAGGGGTTCCTGAAGATCATGCGAAATAACATAGGCGAACTGTTGCAGCTCGGTGTTGGAGCGTGTCAACTCCTGAGCCTTTCCTTCCAAGGCCTCCTGGGAATAGGTCAACTCTCGGGTTCGTTTCTGTAGCGCCTCCTCCGCCCGCTTGCGCTCGGTGATGTCGCGGATCGCGGCTGTCACCAGGATTCCCTCGGTGCTTTTCAGCGGGCTCAGCATGATCTCGATGGGAAAATCGCTTCCATTCTTGCGCCGCCCCGCGAGTTCAATCCCTGTACCGATCTGCTGCGCCAGCGCGTCTTCCACGGAGCGCAGAGCGTCCGCGATCAGCCGTTCCGCGAAACCCTCGGGAATGATGCTCTTCACATTCTTCCCGACAAGTTCATCGCGGCAGTATCCGAACTGTTTCTCCGCCTGAAGATTCAGGAGAACGATTTCTCCCCCCTGGTTCACCACCACCATCGCATCCGGCGCCGCTTCCAGCAGCCCGCGGTACCTGCTCTCCATCTGCACCAGATGCTCTTCCGCATCCTTGCGCGCGCTGATGTCGCGGATGTTGCACTGGATTACTTTTAGCTGGTTAACGTTGTAAACATTACTGACGAATTCCACCTCAATACGTTTCCCGTTGCGGGTTTCCAGGGGCAGATGTTCATACCGGACGTATCCTTTACTCTGCAAGTCCTCAAAGCTTGTCCTGCTCAAAAGGGCATCCTGCAAAGGACCGATTTCCCAGAGCTTCTTTCCCAGCAGGTCCGCTCGCGGGAAGTCCAGGAGATCGCTCAAGAACGGGTTGACATCCTTTATCTCTCCCGTGTCTGCGTCGAGGATCAGAATTCCATCTTTCGCAGCCTCAAAGAGCCGGCGAAATTGAATTTCAGAATCCCGCAGCGCCTCCTCCGCCCGCTTGCGCGCGGTGATGTCGCGGGCAATGGATGACGCCCCCACGACGGCGCCGGCCGCGTCTTTGAGCGGGGAGACGGTCAGTGATACGCAGACGCGCGTGCCGTCTTTTCTCATCCGCTCCGTCTCGTAATGCTCAACCACTTCTCCTCGGTTGATCTTCTCCAGGATCACGGGCAAGTCATCAGAGAGGTCCGGGGGTAAAAGCAGCGCGATGGACCGGCCCATCATTTCCCGGGCCTGGTAGCCGTAAAGCCGCTCAGCGCCGCGGTTCCAACTGGCAATCGTGCCGTCCAGACGCTTGCCGATAATGGCGTCCTCGGAAGATTCCACAATCGCGGCCAAGTGCGCCCGAGCTTCGCCCGCCTGTTTCAGTACGCGTGTTAGCACGTAGCGGCGATGAAAAATCATAAGACCAACCAGGATGGTGATTAAGAGGCATCCTGCCAACCCCTCCGAGATTGCCATCCGGTGATAATTCCTGAGCGCTTCCGCGAGATCGATTTTGCGGACCAGCCCCCACGCGGCCAGCGGGATGTACTGCGTCGCCGCCAGCACCGGGACACCCCGGTAGTCGTTGTACACCACAACGGTCTTGCGACCTTCCAAAGCGAGGTGCGCAGGGGCGGGAGCGCCGGACAAAGGAAACCGCAGGTCCGGGGAACTGATAGGAACATGCCGTAAGGGGGAGAAATAAACCATGTCGTTCCCCTCGCGGCGCACCAGAATCGTCTCGCCCGTCTGCGTCGGGACGGGTTCCCGCGCCACCAGCGGAAATAGCGTATGCGCCGCATCCAACACCACCAGGACAACTCCCAACGGCTGGCCCGGGGCTTGGCGTACGCCGAGTGTTCCCGGCTCGGGAACCACCGCCACGCTAAAACTGAGCAGGGTTTCTTCCGCCGTCTTTCCCACCAGATCAATGCGGGATACCCCCGCCTCGGGCGCCTTGCGGCAGATTTCAGTGAGCTGTGGTCTCAAAGGCACAGAGCGGCTTGACCGAGCAATTACGTGTCCGGCGCGATCTAAAACGTAGATCCTGGCGTCAGAGTACACCCTCTCGATTTCATCCAGGGAGGCAGTCAATTCCTGCCGGCTGCCGGAAGAACACCCGGGAAGATCGCCTGCGTCACAATGCGCCCGCAAGGCGTTGCGGACAGAAGGATAAGTGGCAAAGAATCGCGCCTCGGATTGACGGTCGGCTAACCAATCCGAGACCCTCTGCGTTCGATCGTCGGCATCAGTGGCTTGTCGATCCCGCCAGTTGGCCATTTCTTGCTGATACAGGTTGGTGATGTGCCAGCATAGGAACCCCCCCACCATGACGACCACCAGCGTAAAAGCCAGGATGTAAGCCGCGGCTTCCCTGACGCGAATCCTGTGGTGACCGATGACCCCTTGGTTTAGGGAACTCATTGCACGGAGAAGAGAAGACGCGACCTCGCGC
>JBEKAD010000175.1:0-8929 GCA_050018435.1 Terriglobia bacterium | reverse complement strand
GAGGGAAAGCGAGCCGGGAAGCAGATCGTCGGGAAGGTGGAAACGGCGCACCAGCTCAAACTTGCGTTGCCGAAGTCGCGAGGCCTGAGGGCCTCGGGGTTCGCTGTTCATCTCGTGGTATAAATACCATAAGAAGAGAACAAAAGCAAGGTATTCTTGGGAATGCGAAAATAGGAAGGGATCAGGAGAACTCCGGCGGAAACGCCGGAAAAGGCTTCCTCATTGGCTTCACTTGCAGCGGTCTATTTGTCATTTCCGAAACTGCTGTCAATTCCCCCAGCGGGCAGCGATTTCGCAAAGTGGGGAACGATGGCTGTGAGTCGGCTGATTTAAGCGTGATTTGCTGGCTTTCCCTGGTCAGAAGGCGGTTCGCCTGGGGGCTGAGCGGTTCAGTGACCGGGAAGGAGGCAGCATTGGGTCCGCAGGGGAAGAGGAGGGCGTAGCGCTCCGGGGGGGCGCGAGCAGGGAGATTGTGCGGCGCTCTTAGCGGGAGTCGAAGCGCGGGGTAGGAAAAGGTAGGCGAGGAGTCGGGCCGTCTCACTCGACATGGGCGGGGCTTGGCGAGCGTGGCTGACGACTTGACGATGATAAAAGACGAGGCTCAGCATATAGGCCAGAATTCGAAGCAGGGTCAGCGTCACCAGCCCCCAGGTCTGAGGGACGGAGGGGAGCTGGAGATGGGCCTCTAGAGGCCCATCCAGAAAGGGCCCTTCGGGAAACTCCTGTGTCGGAAACAAAGGACTTACGGCCCGAGAAATCGCCGAAAACCCGGTTTCCGGATGGGCCTCTAGGGTTTCTCCCAGGCCTTTTCCTTCCTCCCCTTCTCGCGCCACCAGCGGCGCAGATTCAACTGGCCGATCATCGCCGCGGCCTTCAGAAAACGCCGGTGCAACTCCACCCGACGCCGGACCTCCGAGGCCTCTTCGGCAGGCACCTGGAAGGTTTTCAGCTTCCCTTCCCACCAGACGGAAAGTTGCTGTTGGGGGTGTGGTGCTCGCCCTCCGCGCAGCGGCAGTTGGGCTTACCGCAGACGCGCTGGCGGACGACGAAAGAACCCGGCAGCATTTCCACCAGGGCGCCCAGGCTGCGGACGAGACGGCCACGCCATTCGAGTTCGGGATCTCTGACAAATTAATGTCAGAGCACGGCCCTGTCAAAACCCTTGGAAGATTTGCAAAAATGCTTTTGTTAGGAAGAAAGGTGGAAAGTTGGGGAGCATCCAAGAGTTATCGACGCCATTGCCTGCGGTATGCGAAATCGCTGCCGCGTAAAGACTTTGCAAATCAGGGACTTCTAGTCCAGCCAGTCGAAAAATCGCCCACCTTCCCATTAACTGGCTGATTCCATTAGGAATGAGGGTGAGCAAATCACAACAGCAATTTTGTCTCCGATCCAAGTGAAGATTCGAGCCTTGTCAGTCTTGCAGAGGCGCGTATAATCAGCCGCCGGGCCAGGGTTACGGCTGTGGTGCCTGATCAGAGTTTTTGTCAGGAACCAGCAAATAGCACCAGCAAATCCTTATTAAGGGGCAGTTACAAGCTGTAAGGCTTTGTAAATGAAAAGTCGCTGTGAAGTCTTTTGCGTAGGCAATGCGGTGGCCGATGTTCTGGCGCGACCGGTGGATCATCTTGCGCCGCCTGGGACGAGCCAGGCACTTGAGGACGTCGTACTCGGCCCTGGCGGCAATAGTATCAACACTGCGATCGCCCTGGCACGCCTGGGGGTGTCGGTCCGCGTTGCCGCCGCCATCGGCGACGACCGTTTTGGCCAATTTCTGCGCGACCGGGTCCGCGCCGAAGGCATTGACGACGCGGGCCTCATCACACTCCCCGGCGCCAAGACCTCCACCTCGATCGTTCTTGTAGAGACCACCGGCGAGCGCCGATTCCTCCACTTGCGCGGCGTGAGCGCCTTCTTCACAGGACGGAATCTCGATTGGGGACAGGTGGAGGGATCTCAGATTTTCCATTACGCCAGCGCCTTTGCCATTCCCGCCTTCGATGAAACATCTCTCGAGGCCGCACTCAAGCGAGCTCGCGAGTTGGGGTGTCTGACCTCCATGAACATCTGCTGGGACGTGCGCGGGCGGTGGCTCCAGGCCGTTCAGCCGGCTCTGGCGCACACGGATTTCATTTTTCCCAACCGGGAGGAGGGTCGCCAACTGACCGGGGAATCCGAGCCCGCGGCGATCGCGGCTCGGCTGCGCGGATTGGGGGTAAAGACCGTTATCGTCAAGCTGGGAGCGGCGGGTTGCTACGTGGAGTCGTCCCAGGGCTCGTTCACCTCGCCGGGCTTTGCCGTGCAGCCTGTGGACACCACCGGCGCCGGCGATTGCTTTGCAGCGGGATTTCTCGCCGCAATTTGCCGAGGCCAATCTCTCCCCCTCGCCGCGCGCCATGCCAACGCCACTGGAGCGCTCGCTACGCTCGGTTTAGGTGGCGCCGATTCAGCCCCCACCCTTGCGCATCTCGAGGATTTTCTGCGGAAGCATCCCGCTTCCTGACGATTTCGTAAAAACAGGAGCAACGCCCCGGAGTAAAGGACGATCGTCGGTCTGCCCCTTCAGCAACGATTTCGGGGCGGCAGATGATTAGAACAAAAGACAAGCCCCATGAGATACGAAAAAAAGAAAACCAAACCGCAAAAAGGGAACACTTCTAATGGGTTAAGCATGGGGACATTTCTAACGGGGCTTGACTCGAAGACAAATCTCTCCTTGTCACTTCTTTCCAGGGTGTACTATCCTGAAGCGCTGCGGTATTAAAGTTTGGCGAGGTAATTGCCCAAGTAGCAAAAAATCGACCAAGGGAGGTTTATTCTACCCATGACAACTTATAACGGGAACCCTGTTCCGCCGGAAGGCCTAGCCATCACTTATGTGGACGGCGGGTTTGTAATTCCTGACACACCAGTTATTCCCTACATCGAGGGCGACGGAACCGGGCGCGACATTTCGAAAGCCTCGCAGCGGGTTTTTGACGCGGCAGTGGAAAAAGTGTTTGGTGGGAAGCGCCGCATCGTCTGGTATGAGGTCTTTGCGGGGGAAAAAGCCTTTCGAAAGTTCGGGGAATGGCTGCCGCAAGGCACGCTCGACGCCATCACAGAATATCGCATTGCGATCAAGGGCCCGCTCACGACTCCGGTGGGTGGCGGCATTCGCAGTCTGAACGTGGCGCTGCGGCAACTGTTGAATCTCTACGCCTGCTGGCGGCCGGTAAAGTACATCCCGGGCGTGCCGTCGCCCGTTCGGCACCCCGAGCGGATGAACATCATCATCTTTCGCGAGAACACCGAAGACGTTTATGCCGGCATCGAGTGGCGCCAAGGGACTCCCCAGGCGAAGCGTCTTATTGAATTTGTAAATGCCCTGCTGAAGGAGGACAACATCAAAAAGCAGGTGCGGCTCGACTCCGGCGTGGGGATCAAACCGATGTCGATTACAGGAACCAAGCGGCTGGCGCGGCGCGCGTTGCAGTATGCCATCGCCAAGGGCCTGAAGACGGTGACTCTGGTCCACAAGGGCAACATCATGAAGTTCACCGAAGGCTCGTTCCGCGACTGGGGCTACGAATTGGCCAAAGAAGAGTTTCGCCCGCAGATTGTGACCGAGCGCGAAAGCTGGATTTTGGGCAACAAGGACAAGGATCCAAACCTGTCTGTGGAAGCCAACGCGGCCATGGTCGAGCCCGGCCTGGAGATGGCTAATGAAGCCTTCCAACAGCAAGTTGCCAAGGAAGTGAAAGGCTGCCTGGACGCGATTTACCCGACGCACGGCAGCGGACAGTGGAAGAACAAGATTCTGGTGAACGACCGCATTGCGGATTCCATGCTGCAACAAATCCTGACGCGTGCGGATGAATACCAAGTGGTCGTCACGCCGAACCTGAACGGGGATTACCTTTCCGATGCTTGCGCGGCGCAAATCGGCGGGCTGGGCGTGGCGCCGGGCGCCAACATCGGCGACGGTTTTGGCGTGTTCGAAGCCACCCACGGCACCGCTCCCAAGTACGCTGACAAAGACATGATCAATCCCGGCGCGATGATTCGCTCCGGCGCTCTGATGTTTGAGTTTATGGGCTGGCCGGAAGTCGGCAAGCTGATTGAGGACGCGCTCGCCGCTACCATCGCGCAGCATCGCGTGACGTATGATCTGGAGCGGCTGATGCAGATGGAAGGCATCAAGGATGTGCAAAGGCTCGGCACCAGCGGGTTCGCCAGCGCCATCATCGAGAATATGACTTAGGTGTCAGGTGCCAGGTACGAGGGCAACACAGTAGGGGCGCGCGCCTTTCCCCAAGCAAGTAGGCAGAAGGCGGAAAGCAGAAGGCAGCGAGCGTAGCGCGGACCTGTTTTGCAGGTCCGCGGCTTTTACCGTCCGTCAGACCCTTTCTAATATTACGGCATCGCACCAGCCCGCGTAGCGGGCTATGATGCTGAAGCTTCGCGGTTCGTCCCCTAATTGACAAGAAAAAGCCGCGGACCTAAAGAACAGGTCCGCGTTACGCCTTGTGCTATTTCACTTCCACAATCTTCACCGCGTTCATCACCACCGGCGTCTTGGGCCGGTCGTTTGGGCCGCGCGGCGTATTGACAATCTTATCAACAACGTCCATGCCCTTTACGACCTGGCCGAAGATGGTGTGGTGGTTATCGAGCCAATCCGTAGGCGCCACGGTGATGAAAAACTGCGAGCCGTTGGTGCCCGGCCCGGCGTTGGCCATGGCGAGGCGGCCGGGGCGGTCGAACGAAAGGTCATCGGAAAACTCGTCCTGGAATTTGTAACCGGGCCCCCCGCTGCCGGAGCCGAGCGGGCAGCCTCCCTGAATCATGAATTTCGGTATCACCCGGTGGAAAACCAGGCCGTCGTAGAAAGGTCGCTTGGTGCGCTGGCGGGTTTGCGAATCTACAAATTCCTTCGTTCCCTCCGCGAGCCCCACGAAGTTTTGGACTGTCACCGGCGCCTTGTCGCGGAAAAGCTCGCAGGTAATTTCACCGAGAGTGGTGTCAAAGACGGCAAAATAGCCCGGTTTTAAGTCGCTCATGAATTCTCCTGTTCCTCGTCTTGTAGCGGCGGTCTCTGATCGCCGTCCTGTAGCGTCGATCTCCGATCGACGACGGCGGTCAGAGACCGCCGCTACAGGGCAACACGCGACAAATCATGTCGCTCTGTATAGCAAACCTTCATTTCGCAGATACGGCCGGCTTGCTCGGCACGATCGGCGCGGGTGCCACGATCACTGCGGTCTTGATCGTATCGAGCAAGGGGAAAGCCTTTTCGAGGTACGCTTTTCCCTCTCGTTGAATCCGGTTCTGGTCAGGGCCGGGACCGTCGGGCGGAGCGTCCCCGTATTCGCCATAAAGCTTGTCGATCACCTCCATGCCGCTGGTGACCTTGCCAAAGGGAGAGAAACCCATGCCATCGAGCGGATTCGAGTTATCGTTCAGGTTGATGAACACCTGGGTGGTGCGAGTGTTAGGGGCGTTCGTCTTCGCGAAAGTGAGCATGCCGCGCGTGTTGCTTTGCGTGACGGGCTCATCGGCAATCTCGGCGTTTTCCCAGGCCCGGGAAACATCCGGCCTCGGGCTAATGCCGAATTGCACCACAAACCCCTGGATCACGCGGAAAAACGCCGCACCATCGAAAAAGTGATATTTCACCAGATTGTAGAAGCGATCGGCCCCGCGCGGCGACCACGCGCGCGTCACCTGGACAACGAAATCCCCTTTGGTGGTGGTGAACCTGGCATCGAAGATGGCAGGAGCTTGCAGCTTGAGCGACGCCGGGTTGAGCAGCGAGGCGCTGCTCCCCTTCGCGGGCGGGGCCGGGTGCGCCGGGGAGCTGGGAGTATTCTTCGTGGCCGAATGAGCTTGGGGTGCTGCCCAGGCGGAGGCGGCCATCTGCGCCAAAGCGAGTGCTGCCACTATCAAAATTGGAACGGTCTGCTTCCTCATATGTCCTCCAGAGTTTTTCTGCAATGCCTCACCGGCGCGGCTTATCTAAGAATTATTCTTCCCTCGCCCCTTTGGCGGAGAGGGGGAACCGCAAGGCGGTGGGTGAGGGGGTCAGCTCCAGCACTGGGTCAAGTTAGAATGAGGCGCCACAGTTTTGACCCCCTCACCCGTCCCGCCCCGGCTGGAAAAAGCGCCGGTTGCGGTCCACCCTCTCCCCCAAAGGGGCGAGGGCGGTAAAGCACTACCCGGACCGTACCACCGGCGAAGACCCTCTCCCCCAAAGGGGCGAGGGCGGTAAGTTCAAATCCAGTCAGGCTCGAATTTCATTTTTCAGCGGGCAGCCTGCATCTGGCGCGCCACCTGCTCCACCTGACGCATGACGCGCAGGACATTGCCACCCAAGATTTTCTCCAAATCTTCCTCGCTATAACCGCGACGGGCGAGTTCACGGACCAAGGCAGGAATTTTGGAGACATCTTCCATGCCCCGCGGCACAGAGTCAACGCCGTCGAAGTCGGAGCCCAGGCCGACGTGATCGATTCCACCCACCTTAACGGCATGGTCAATGTGGTCGGCGATGGCCGTGTAAGATGGCACAGGCAAGCCCTTGGTCAAGCGCTGTTCGATACGGACCTCTTCGAGGTAGGAAAGGCGTTTGCCTTCTTTCGCGTAACGCGCGCGCGCCGCGGCAAGTTCATCATCGACCTGCTTTTCAATTTTCCCGTAGCCGTCGTGGTAGGCCTGGCTAAGGAATCCGGAATAGAAATTGATGTCCATAACCCCGCCGTTCTTGGCGAGGGCGCGAATCATATCGTCGGTCATATTGCGCGGGGCACTGCACAGAGCGCGGCAGGAAGAGTGGGAAGCAATGAGCGGCGCCTTGCTAACGGCCAGGGCGTCGTAGAAGGTGTTGTCGGAAACATGCGAGATATCCACCATCATGCCCAGTTGGTTCATGCGCTCGATGGCCTGCCGGCCCAGGGGCGAAAGCCCTTTCCAACCAGGTTTGTCGCCGGAGGAATCGCCTAACTCGTCATTCTTGGTGTGAGTCAGCGTCATGTAGCGGACGCCCAGGCGATAGAAGATGTCCAGCACGTGCAGATCGCCTTCAATCTGGTGGCCACCCTCGACTCCCATGAGGACGGCGATTTTCCCTTCGCGGTGCAGGCGCTCGATGTCGTCTGCGGTGGTGGCCAAGCCCAGTACATCCGAATGCCTTGCGACCTGCTGATCGGTCACGTCAATCAGGTCCAGGGCGCGATGGATCAGGTTCTGCTTAGGCCAAGTCACATCCACCCAAATGGAAAAAAACTCGGCGCCCAGATGCCCGGAGCGCATCTTGGGGATGCTTATCATATACGGGCTGGTGGGATTGGCGAGGTCGTAGCCTTCTTCGAGCATGGCTTGAGGCGTGTCAGCGTGTGTATCAATGATAATAGCGTGATCGAGCGCCTGCGCGGCCACCTGCCGGGCGTCTGGAGGCGTTTGGGCGAGGGCCCGCGGCAGGGCGGTCGGCCCCGCGCAAGACACAAGGAGCACCCAGGTTAGCGCATGTATTTCCAAGCGTCTAAGCGGCATAAGTCAGGAGTTAGCAATTATCAGGATGCGCGGAAGGTTTTGTCAAACCTAATCTGACGCCCGGGTGCATGACATGAAAGTGAGAGATTGACGGCGATGGGGGGGAGTTATTGTCTGTCAGCGTTAGTAACTGACAGACAGGAGGATTTCATCAACCCTGCATCCCCGCCTTGGGAGGAACTTCCGAGCCGAGCGCGTGAACTCAAGGCTCGCCTCGCTCAGATCGGCGAAATGCGGCCGGGCTCCCTGGTGGAGCGCTATCGAAAGTGTGGCAAGCCCAACTGCCACTGTGCCCGGCGCGGCGACCGCGGACACGGGCCCCTGTGGATGGTGACGCACGCGCTGGAGGGCAAGACGGTGAGCAAGGCGATTCCGGCTCGTCCGGCCGTGGAGCGGACCCGACCAAGGAGGGGAGCCAACTTGTAAATTCCCCTCCTCTCTGAGGAGGGGGGGAGGGGGTGGTCAGCCAAGCGCAGCTCCGATGTCCTGCGCCTGCTCAGGCCCGTCAGGGCTGGTAGAATGTGGCCCACGGCGACAGAGGGTGTGAAAAAATAAACAATCTCATCCGTCAGCCGACGGACCAAGGCGCAAAGACGGCAAAGAATAATTGCTTTGTTTTCTTTGCGCCTCTGCGTCTTTGCGCTTTGGCGCGAAATGCTTTCGCTCTTCCCGGGATTATTTCACAGCTTCTTGCGCCATGGGCTGCGATCTTCCGCCCGCTTCGCGGGCTTTGATGCTGGGCAGGAGGGCTGGTGAAGGGGCCGGAAGACCGGCGGTCGTCGTGTTACGACAATCTTGCTTTGGACAAGGCAGCGGTAGCGGCGTGCCCCATTCCAGATTGACGACGTACGGTTGCCGCTGGGGTATCGGGCATGAGAAAAGCCCACGGTCAGGACTGCACTGACCGTGGCTACCACTCCAAAACGTCGCCTGCCGGCGGGGTTGCTTGTTGACCCGCTGCCCTAGAAGTGTTATTTGGTTCTTCCCAACACTCCAATAGGAGGTCGTCATGAAAATCGATCGAAGAGAATTTATAACGCTTGTGGGAACCTCGGTGGCCTCATCCTCAACGCCGCTGTTCAGCGATGCGGGCGGCGACTTGGACACGCCGGTAATTCTCGAACGGAATGGTTGGCGATTGCAGGTGACGCCGGCTGGGGAAATTACGTCTTTCACGGACGGTAAGTTGGAACTCGTCAATCGTCGGCTGGGGAATAACCGCCCGCGCTTGCTGGTGGGAGGAAATCGGCAGTACCACTGCGACCGGCCGAGCGTGGCGCGGCGGGAGGGCGGCACGCTGATTTTCCAATACGACTTCGCGGCTGAGGAAAAGTTCTCGGTGCACTATGAATTGGAACTTCAAGACCTGGCGCCGGGAATCGTGACGCTGAGGCAGAAA